>CAYQRR010000070.1:7441-9867 GCA_964419635.1 uncultured Chitinophaga sp.
TTGCAATACCTGCCCCTTGTTGCAAACACAGGATTTACAAATCGTTAACGTCCATAAGAAAAGAGAGGAAGTGCAAGTGCGAGACCTCATCTATCAATTCTGATGCTGTTTAACTACGAACATGAAGAACGAAAAGTGTTGAATACACTGGATACGTTTGAATCCATTGATTTAAAGGGATTAGACAATGTGCAGTTGCTCAACCGCATGGATGCCAAGTATGTGTTTCATGTCAATCAGTTTGCCGAACTGCTGGAGGAGATTAAAGAGCAGTATTACGTATTAGAGATAGAAAACAAAAGGGCCTTTAGTTACGAGAGTCTGTATTTTGATACCGAAGATTATCAGCTCTATAAGTTTCATCACAATGGCAAACTCAACCGGCTCAAAGTACGCTTTCGCAAATATCTCGATAGCGGACTCACCTACTTTGAAGTAAAATACAAGGTAAAAGGCACCCGCACCGATAAACACCGCCTGCGCGAGGAAGAAGTAAAACATGAACTGAGCGATAAAGAACTGGAGTTAATCCATCACGATTATCTGGATGCGCATGGATTGCAAAAAAAACTCTGGATACACTTTAAGCGAATTACGCTGGCCGGCAAAAACATGCCCGAGCGTGCCACGCTGGATTTAAATCTGTCGTTCGATAACTTTAAAGACAAACGCACCTTTCCGGAGTTAGTAGTGGCGGAGGTCAAGCAGGAGAAGAGCAATGTATTCAGCCCCATGATTCAGGCATTTAAGCGAAGACACTTTGAGGAAGTGGGCTTCAGTAAATATGCCACCGGAGTAGCCATCCTGGAAGATATTAAGAGCAATGCCTTTAAACCCAATCTCATTAAAATAAACCGAATCATCAACAATGGATAACGTAGTATCAGAAGCTGTCACCAACGACCTTTTTGGAAATAACACCCTGCTGGAATTTTTGGTGCGCTTTGGCATCAATATGCTTTTTATCATCATTATTGTGCGCTTTATCTATTACCCGCGCCACCGAAACAAAGACTTTCTTTTCACCTTCTTTCTTTTTAATACCGTCAACTTTATCATCTGTTTCCTGCTCAGCGATACCAAACTAAAAACCGGTTTTGCCTTTGGTCTGTTTGCCATCTTTTCCATTATCCGATACAGAACCGTTACGGTGCCCATTCGCGAAATGGGGTATTTCTTTGTAGCCGTTACGGTCGGGCTGATCAACTCGCTGGCTATACTGGAAGATACCCAAACGGCTGTAATCCTCTTGCTGAGCAACACCGTTATCATTGCGCTGATCCTCCTGCTGGACCGACAACTTTCGCTCGACCACGAAAACTACAAAGAGATCAATTACGAGCGCATCGACCTCATTAAGCCCGAACTGCGGGGCGAGATGATTGAAGACATCAAGAAGCGCACCGGCCTGCCCATTCATCGGGTAGAATTGATTAAGGTAGACTTTCTGCGCGATGTGGCCCGCATCCATGCCTTTTACTATTCCAAGGATAACGAGAGCACCACCCGTGGCATGGGGGCCGATGATGAGTAAATGCCCATAATAGCTCCTGTGCCATGATTCACCTGCGGTTTTTGTTCCTCCTGCTTGTATCGGTAGCAATGCTGCCGGCACAGGACTATAGACACGATGCCGGGTTATGGACCGGAGTGCAGCTGAACCTGGACCTGCCCAGGAACTTTAGTTTCTCTACCCAATATCAGCTGCGGCTCGATAATGACCTCTATCGGGTGCGCGGGTCCTACTTCTCCGGCTCGCTGCAATACGACATTATTAAAAAGTATCTGAGTGCCGAGGTGGAATACCGCTACAAAACATCGCGCTGGGGCGACCAGCATCGCTTTGGTATAGGGCTTACCGCTAAGTATAAATACAAGAAAGTGTCGTTTAGCCTCCGCTCGGTGTATCAGCGCGGGCACGAATATTTCAACAGCAGCTATGAATCCGGCCACGAGCCCACCAACTATCTGCGCCACCGCCTGCAGGTAAAACTCGATTTAAAAAAACGCTTTGAGCTCTTTGCCTCGGTGGAACCCTATGTCCGGTTTTCCAATAAGTATAATGGAATCGACCGCTTCAGGAGCATTGCCGGAGTGGGGTGGGAGTTTGTAAAAACGCACCATCTACAGCTGTTTTATTTGAATCAGTTTTCAATAGGCCGCAAGAACCCTGCGATGCAGCACAACACCGGCATCAGTTATTCGTGGGATGTACCCAAGTTCTGGAAGAAGAACAAAAAGAAGGACGCTAAGAAATAAGACGGTATAGGCGGGCATACCATGTTTGGTACGGTAGCACACTATGTTTGGTTCGCTGGCACACCACGTTTGGTACGCTGGCATACCACGTTTGGTTCGCTGGCACACCACGTTTGGTACGGTGGCATACCACGTTTGGTACGGTGGCACACCACGTTTGGTACGGT
>CAYQRR010000071.1:0-7760 GCA_964419635.1 uncultured Chitinophaga sp.
TGGGACGTAGCCGAGCTAAAACAGATTTTACAAGATGATTATCTATCCTTCGCTACCATTTATAAAATCAGTGATGCAGGAAACTTTGAAGGGCTCAATCACCTTACCCTTCAACCAGGCAAAACATCGGTAGGAGCACAAACACTTCGCCATAAACTATTACAAGCTAGAAATCTGCGCATAAGACCTTTACTGGATGATAAATCCTTAACAGCCTGGAATTCCCTCGCTATTATAGGTTGCATTGATGCCTACCGAGCTACACAAGAAAATCGTTTTCTAGAAAGAGCCCTTGCTTGCGGAAGGCACATCGTCACACGGCTGCTTTCGCAGGATTTTTCTTTAAAAAGGAATTACAAGAATGGCGCTGTCTCCATTCAGGGATTTCTGGACGACTATGCATTTACCTGCAAAGCCTTTTTTGCACTTTATGAGGTGACTCTCGATGAATCGTGGCTCTTCAAAACGGAAGGAATATTGAATTATGTTATCCAACATTTTTATAATCTGGAGATCGGTTTGTTCTTCTTCACTTCCGTGCAAGATGAAGAACTCATTGCCCGAAAGACGGAAACACAGGACAACGTAATACCTTCTTCTAATGCGGTGCTCTGCGAAGTTCTTTTAAAGACCGGCTACCTGCTTTACCAGGAAGACTTTATAGAAAAGGCACACCGAGCCATTCGGCTCTTGCTGCCAAAAGCAGCACAGTATCCATCGCACTACGCGCAATGGGCCACGCTCAGTTTTTGGATAGAAAAAGAACCATATCAAGTGGCTATTACCGGTAAAAATGCTGTGCAAATAGTCCGAGATTTACAAAGCCATTACTTACCTAACTGTATCGTTTTCGGGGCAATTTCGGATAGTACTATCCCATCACTTTTGGGTAAAACAACCACATTAGAAACATTCATTTATGTCTGCCAAAACAAGACCTGTGCTGCTCCCGTTACCTCTGTAGAAGAGACATTAGCGATTGTTCGCCAATAAAAAACGGCAAACCTTAGGTTTGCCGTTTCAGTATGAAGTATAAGAAAATTAGTATCTGTATTGATCTGATTTAAACGGACCATTCACCGCAACTCCAATATACTTAGCCTGGCTTTCGGTGAGTGTTTCCAGTTCCACGCCTATTTTCTCCAAGTGCAGACGAGCCACTTTTTCATCAAGGTGTTTTGGAAGCACATATACTTTGTTCTCATAATTGGAATGATTTGCCCAAAGTTCAATTTGAGCCAATGTTTGATTGGTGAATGAATTACTCATAACAAACGATGGGTGACCCGTAGCGCAACCCAAATTGACCAAACGGCCTTCGGCCAACACAATGATGTCTTTACCATCGATGGTATACTTGTCTACCTGGGGCTTGATTTCATCTTTTGTTTTTCCGTAATTAGTATTTAACCAAGCCATATCAATCTCGTTATCGAAGTGGCCAATATTACAAACTACTGCATTATGCTTCATCGCCTTGAAATGACGATCTACGATAATATTGTGATTGCCTGTAGCTGTTACAATGATATCGGCTTCCAGTACGGCCTTATCCATTGTTTTTACTTCGTAGCCTTCCATAGCAGCTTGCAAAGCACATATAGGGTCAATTTCGGTTACAATAACACGAACACCCGCGTTGCTTAGGCTGTCTGCAGAGCCCTTGCCTACATCACCATATCCCGCTACCACCGCTACTTTACCGGCCATCATCAGGTCGGTAGCTCTGCGAATAGCATCTACTAAACTCTCGCGACATCCATATTTATTGTCAAACTTAGATTTGGTAACAGAGTCGTTGATATTGATAGCCGGCAGTAAGAGTGTTCCATTTTTTTCTCTCTCATACAAACGCATTACACCAGTGGTGGTTTCTTCCGAAATTCCTTTAATGTTTTGTACCAATTCAGGATACTTGTCGAAAACCATGTTGGTTAAATCACCACCATCATCCAAAATCATGTTTAGTGGTTGGCCCCCTTCAAATGCAAACAGTGTTTGCTCAATGCACCAGTCGAACTCTTCGTTATTCATCCCTTTCCAGGCGTATACGGGAATTCCGGCAGCAGCGATAGCTGCAGCAGCGTGGTCCTGCGTAGAAAAAATATTGCAAGAACTCCAGCTCACTTGTGCACCAAGCTCTTTCAATGTTTCAATTAGGACGGCTGTTTGAATAGTCATGTGAAGGCAACCGGCAATGCGTGCTCCGGCCAGCGGCTTACTTTTACCATACTCTGCACGCAGACTCATCAGTCCGGGCATTTCAGCTTCTGCCAATAGGATTTCTTTGCGACCCCAAGCCGCAAGGCTCATGTTTTTTACTTTGTAGCTCAATTTTGTTTCTGTTGTTGTTGACATTTGATAAAATTTTTCGGTGCGAATATAACAAAGGGCACGATGGATTGTTCAGGGGCGCTTTTTGGGGTTAAAACAAACTTCGTTTACGTGTCCGTGTGCTACCGCCAAAACCAAGTACGCCCAACAAGCCACGGGTAACTTCGCGGATTATAATCTTGCCCGCGCTGCTATTCACGGCATCGCCAATCATTCCGGCTCCTTTTTCCAACATACCCGGGTCCTCCTTAATAGGTTTCTCTGCACTTTCCGCTTTGGTGGGCTGCGTTTCCGGAGCTGCTGCATTTTCTATCTTTTTGGATAACATCTCATAGGCACTGTGGCTGTCTATCACTTCATTGTATTTCTTAATAAGCTGCGACCGGCTATTGATATTATCCATCTCTTGCGGAGTAAGAATATCCATTCGAGAATGTGGAGCTTGTAGTAAGGTAGCTGCGAGCGGGGTTGGATTCCCCTTTTCGCTCAATACCGTGATTAAGGCCTCTCCCATTCCCAATGAGGTTAACAGATTCTCCGTATCATAAAAATCCGTCAGTGGATAGTTCTCTGCAGTTAGCTTTATCTGCTTCCGGTCTTTGGCAGTAAAGGCACGCAGAGCATGCTGCACTTTCATTCCTAACTGTGCCAACACACCATCGGGCACATCCATCGGATTTTGCGTGCAAAAGAAAATACCAATCCCCTTGGAACGAATGAGTTTTATGATTGTTTCTATCTGGTCGAGCAATGCCTTGCTTGCCTCTTCAAAAATCAAATGAGCCTCGTCAATAAAAATTACCAACTTGGGAACTCCGGTGTCTCCTTCTTCCGGGAAGGTGGCATAAATCTCTGCCAGTAAACTGAGCATAAATGTGCTGAATAACTTTGGTTTATCCTGTATATCGGTGAGGCGAAGTATAGATAGAATACCTCTGCCATTTTCATCTATGCGCACCAGATCTTCCACCTCAAAACTCTTCTCTCCAAAGAATATTTCTGCGCCCTGCTGCTCCAACTCCACTATCCCACGCAGAATAGTGGATACCGTGGCAGTGGAAATCTTACCATAGTTTTCTTCAATTTCTTTTTTGCCTTCATTAGTTAGAAAGTTTAGCACTTTTTTAAAGTCTTTTAAATCCAATAAGGGCATTTTTTTGTCATCGCAATATTTGAATACAATAGTAACCACCCCTGTTTGCACATCATTCAAACCCAAAATTTTGGAAAACAGCACAGGGCCAAACTCCGAAACGGTAGCGCGCATACGAACACCACTTTCTTTGGACAGAGAAAGAAACTCCACGGGGCTTCCCTGTGGAATCCAGGGTATCCCAATCTTTGCATGGCGCTCCTCAATTTTAGGATTGGCTGTGCCGGGAGCAGCTATGCCCGATAGATCCCCTTTTATATCCATCAATAAAACAGGAACTCCTTTCGCTGAAAGTTGCTCGGAAATTACTTGTAGTGTTTTCGTTTTACCTGTACCGGTAGCCCCTGCAATTAAACCATGACGGTTAAATGTTTTTAATGGAGCTTTTACCTGCAGTCCTTCTACCGCAGCACCATCGAGCATGGCAGCCCCCAATACAATGTAATCTCCTTTGGTTTCATAACCTGCATTTATTGCCGTTTTAAACTTTTCAATGTCTGCCATTTGATAATTTTTTGGCTGTGAAAATAGAGAAATACATGAGCAAGAATAGTGCAGCAAAAGTGCATGGCTACAAATCTTCAAAATGGATTTTTTGCAAATAATTTTACTTTCATTTTTATGCTTCGATACCGGGCGGATATCCGCACACTTTTAACCGTTTTACTTTATTTCATTATAGCGATAACTCCCTGGTTTAGATGGGAAGCAATGTCCAAAGCTGAAGTAGTGGCTTGGGTGGTTGTAAACTGCTTGGTTTCCTTTATCTGTGCCACCATTGTGCACAACACTATCCATGTACCCATTTTTCAAAAGCGATGGATGAACAAAGTATTTCAGGTGGTGCTGTCTTTCACGTACGGTCATTCCACCAGTGCTTATGTGCCGGGACACAATTTCAGTCACCATAAGTATACGCAACAGCCCAAAGACGCTATCAGAACCTCTAAAGCACGATTCAAAATCAACCTACTTAATCAGCTATTTTTCTTCTTCATTATGAGTGGAGATATCATACAAGGAGAAATACGGTTTGCGCGAAAAATGTATTCTCAAAATCCTGCCTGGTTCAGGCAATATGCCGCAGAAATGGTGCTGGTAATTGGGACTAAAGTTTTATTGGTCATCCTTAATTGGAAATGCTTTTTACTTTTTGTTTTTATACCACACCAATACGCAGCCTGGGGTATTGTAGGCACCAATTATTTTCAGCACGATGGATGCGATGAAAAACATCCCTATAACCATAGCAGAAACTTTACCGGTGCGTTTCTTAACTGGCTTCTTTTTAACAATGGATACCATGGCGCACACCATATCAAACCCAACATGCATTGGAGTTTATACCCGGAATTTCATGAGAAAAAAATACGCCCCTTTGTTCATCCATCACTCGACCGCGAGTCGCTACTCGCCTATTTGTTTTCCGTGCATATCTATCCCGGTAAAAGGATGGATTATTTAGGAAATCCGGTGGTTTTGCAAGAAGCCACAGCTGATGAAGACTGGATAGCGAAAATAGATGTGCGTGAACACCACAACGATATGGCCGGAGCCGCTTAATTACTCGCCTTGGGTGCGAGTAATAAACTCATCAATGATTTGAGCTGTGCGATGCGGATGAACCATGTGATACAAATGCTCGCGAAACAAATCATCCTCCTGCAAATTGGTCACATCCATCACCTCAACTCCTTTTCCCTCGTATATGCGGGGTACATAGCGAGCTACGCCATCGCGCTCGCTTTTAAGTATGAGTACCGGAATATTCTGTTTTGGAATATTGAGCAATCCGTGTTGTTTATCAAAAACGATACTTTGCTGTAGTGCTGAATGGGTTTGAATAGCAAACACCTTTGCAGGGATTCTATTCAATGCCCGCTCAATCGGTATTCGGTTCAAGTGTGGAAGCGAATCCATGTTGGTCATCAGATAAAGGATGCGCTCTTTGGCGGCTTGCCAAATCCTATCGCGCATTCCACTTTCCTTTTTAATCAACCAGTCGGAGAGTGCAATACCACGTCTGCGAACACCTACTTTAGAATCTAAGGGAATTACACTCCGCAGGGTAATTACCAATGTTTTGGCACCAAGACCTCTGATATGCGATAAAGCAGGTAGTATTACATTATCTAAAAAACCAAGCGTGGCATGTTTCGCCTCCTCGCCAAAAAAAGGATTGGCTCCTATTCTGCCTTTCAAATACTTTTTAATAGAAGGATACTTGCTCAACTCTTTATCTATCATCATAAAATAGATATTGCCCATCGAGTGATCAAATATGTAAACCGGATGCCCCTTGGAGCCAAAGAAATCGACTACCGCTTCAATGTTTTTGGCAATATGATGCGAATACTCAGATGGTGGCAAATCGTTGGGTATGGAGCCATAGTGCATGGCTGCGGCAATGTAGAGGTGGGAGGGCATAGTAGCCAACAGTCCATCAAATGAATTAAGCCCCAGAAAACCGTGAATCAACACCACAACAGGCAATTTAACTTTAGCATCTTCATTGTAGGGGTTAGCGGTATCCACACGAATCACGCTTGTGCCATACTTAGACTCACGATTTATTTCCAACTGTGGCCACGTGAGTGCTTTGTCGTCTGTGAACACAGTCATGCGTTTTTGCACATTGGGGATGTATCGCAGAAAACCGGGACTCTCATTTTCTTTTACATCCGATGCAAATAGCCAAGCCAAGGGTCTGCGCTTGTCCGCTTTGGTAGCCAAGAATGCGATACGCTTAGATCGTTTCAGGAAAAACGGAGTGCCGGTAATTTCTCTCTCTCTCCGGTTGGTAACCACTACAGCTATGTCTTCAGATTCAAAAGCTTTAGAGTTCCTCTCAATAGCGGCTACACGACCGGTGGGGTCGCAGGCGAGAAACACATAATCAAAGCCCTGCTTCCCGTTACTTTTCAGATATACCGATACGGATTTATTAAAATCCTCGGCATAACTCTCCAAACTTTGACGATTAAAATTGTAACCAATAATCTGTTTGCGAGATATATACCCGGCTCTAAAAAGCTTTTTCACAAACTCTCTTGCATCCACAATTCCATCCAGATTTCGTTGCCGAAACATGGGAGAGTTGACAAAAGTATAAAGTATATTCTCCGGATTTTTAAGCTCAGAATAGTGTTCCAAGATATAGCGATAAGCCCCTGCCGGTGAGCGGCCATGCGACAAGCCCACCATAAATTTCTGCCCTTTTTCCAGCGTACGATTAGCGTGTTTAATAAAATCTTTGGCTACAGCTTTATCAAAATCTTCGGTATTTAAAAAATACTTCGTCTCTGGCACATCGGGAGTTACAATGCCATATTGACTTTCATTATTCTTCTCTTTTTCCATTCGTTCTTCTGTTCAAAAAGCGGGTGCGATAATGCATATTTTTTTCACTTCCGCATGGATGATTGATTTCAGGTGTATAGAACAGCAGTATAGAAACAAACTACATCCACTTAACGCTGCAACTGCGAATCATTATTTTCGCTGCATGTATATAAAAGAAATTACCGACTATCTGGAAAGTAAAGCTCCTATCGCCTATCAGGAAAGCTATGACAACAGCGGGTTCATTATTGGCAACCCGAATAGCCGCTTGAAAAATGTATTGATTACACTGGATGTAACGGATGAAGTGATGCAAGAAGCTATACGCGAAAAATGCAATCTCATTATAGCGCATCATCCAATCGTCTTTAGCGGATTAAAGAAAATTACCGGTAAAAATTATGTAGAGCGTGTGGTAATCAGCGCTATTAAAAATGATATCGCTCTCTATGCTATCCATACCAACTTGGATAATATTCATACCGGAGTCAACAAAAATCTGTGCGACAAACTTGGCATAATTGCACCTCAGATACTCTCGCCCAAAAACCAACTACTTAAAAAGCTATACACATTTATTCCTGTAGACTTTATTGATACTGTGACAGATGCCATCTTTAATGCCGGAGGTGGACATATCGGCAACTACTGCGAGGCTGGTTTTTCAACGCAGGGTGAAGGGACCTTTAAAGGAAATGAAGATTCTAATCCCCGCATAGGAAAAAAAGGAAAGCGCGAGACGGTAAATGAACGTAGGTTTGAAACCATATTTCCGGCATTTCTGGAAAGCAAAATTGTTCAAGCGCTCAAGAAATCGCATCCATACGAAGAAGTTGCCTATGACATTGTGACACTGGACAATGAACATTTGCAGGTCGGTAGTGGCATGGTAGGCCAATTAGCCAAACCGATGCAGGAATTAGATTTTCTC
>CAYQRR010000071.1:7770-9549 GCA_964419635.1 uncultured Chitinophaga sp.
AAACGATTGAACGCACAAGGAATCAGATATACCAAACTAAAGGGAGGAATGGTGCAAAAAGTGGCGGTATGCGGTGGTGCGGGCCGGTTTCTGCTCAAGGATGCGATAACCGCAGGAGCACAAGTTTTTGTAACCTCCGACTTCAAATACCACGACTTTTTTGATGCGGAGGGTAAAATAGTGGTGGTGGATGCCGGACACTTTGAAACTGAGCAATTTACGGCAGAGTTGCTGAAAGACTTCATTTTGGAAAAATTTCCTATCATTGCGCCCCGTTTATCAAAAACGATTACTAATCCAATCAATTACCTATAAGCAATGGCAACAAAAGAAATCTCCGTTGACGAAAAGCTACACGCACTTTGGACGTTACAGCAAATTGACTCCAAAATCGACAAAATTCAGATCTTAAAAGGAGAACTTCCCATCGAAGTAAAAGACCTTGAGGATGAGATTGAGGGATTGAATACTCGTTTGGCCAACATACAGAGCGAGTTGACCGAAATGGAGGAGGAAATCAAAAACCGCAAAAACGCCAAAACAATGGCAAAGGAATTGATTACCCGCTACGAAAAGCAACAGAACAACGTAAAAAACAATCGCGAATACGATGCGCTTTCCAAAGAGATTGAATTACAGAAACTGGAAATTCAGTTGAGTGAAAAGAAGATTAACGATGCGACTGCTAAAATGGAAGCAAAGGCAAGCCTCATTGAAGACACTCAGAAGAACATTAAGGAGCGTGAGAAGCACCTGAAAGCCAAGAAAAAAGAATTGGAGAAAATCATAGAAGAGACTGAAATTGAAGAAAAAGATCTTCAAAAAGATTCAGATAAGCAGGCAAAAAAAGTAGAAGACAGATTGCTTAAAGCCTACAAACGTATACGTGGCGCTTACAAAAACGGCTTGGCTGTGGTGGCTGTATTGCGCGATGCTTGTGGTGGTTGCTACGCAAAAATTCCACCGCAACGTCAAATGGAAATTCGCCATCGCAAACGCCTGATTACCTGCGAGCATTGCGGTCGCATTTTGGTAAGTTGGGAAGATAAAGAATCAAAAAACTAATACGCCCATGGGCATCTAGCCAATGAGCTATTCTCTCCGATATTCTAAAATCCTATCAGTATTACTGGTAGGATTTTTTGTTTTTAGCAGGCTGCAGGTTGCAGCACAGCAGTTTGATTTTAACAGCAATTGCCGCCAAGCTTACAATGCCATTTTATCGCTCAAACTAGAAGAAGGGAAAAAAATATTGCAACTGGAGGCTCGGCAAAACAGCGATAATCTGATAGTGCCTTATCTTGAAAACTATGCCGATTTCTTAACTGCATATGCCACAGACACCCGTTATGTTTACGAAAATCTGAAGCGCAATAAGGAAGTGCGTTTGGTGAACATCAGCAGCGGAGATATAGCTTCTCCGTACTATCTGTATACACAAGCCGAGATCAATTTGCAGTGGGCTGCACTCAGTATTAAGTTTGGCGATTATATGAATGCCATTTTTGAGATAAGAAAGGCGTTCAAACTTCTGGAGGAGAATCAACAAAAGTTTCCGGATTTTAAGCCCAATGAAAAGTCCTTGGGGGTGCTCTATGCCTTAATTGGCAGTGTCCCCGACAAATATAAATGGGGCATTAACCTGCTGGGCATGGAGGGTAGTGTTTCAAAAGGCCTGAACATGCTTGAGCGGCTGGTGAACTACTGTAAAAAAAACGATTTCATATTCAGAGATGAAACAGTGATTTATTATTCACTCTTACTCTTTCAATTGCAGAA
>CAYQRR010000072.1:0-9511 GCA_964419635.1 uncultured Chitinophaga sp.
AGGGGGATGTAGGTAGTGGCAAAACGATAGTGGCGGTGCTCACCATGCTCATGGCGCTGGACAATGGCTACCAAGCCTGCCTCATGGCACCAACCGAGATTCTTGCCAATCAGCATTTTGACAGCGTGATAGAGGTGCTGCGGGGGTTGCACATAGAAGTGGCGCTCCTAACCGGCAATGTGAAGGGAAAGCAACGAAAGTATGTGTTGGACGGGCTGGCGAATGGTAGCATCCAGATTGTGATTGGTACCCATGCACTGATAGAAGATACGGTAGTTTTTCGCAATATTGGCATGGTGGTGATTGATGAGCAGCACCGCTTTGGCGTGGCGCAGCGCGCAAGGCTGTGGACCAAAAACGATATCGCACCACACATTTTGGTGATGACTGCTACCCCCATTCCGCGCACTTTAGCCATGACGGTGTATGGCGATTTGGATGTATCGGTGATTGATGAGTTGCCCCCGGGCCGAAAACCTATTCACACCGCTCATCGTACCGATGCCCACCGCTCGGCCGTGTTCGGGTTTTTAAAACAGGAAATAGATAAAGGTCGGCAGGTGTATATGGTGTATCCGTTAATAGAGGAAAGTGAGGCCCTGGATTTAAAACATCTGATGGATGGTTATGAAAGCATATCCCGTGCTTTTCCCAAGCCGACCTATCAAATCAGCATGGTGCATGGTCGCATGCGACCAGCCGATAAAGACTATGAAATGCAGCGGTTTCTGCAAAAGGAAACGCAAATTATGGTAGCCACTACAGTGATAGAGGTGGGGGTAAACGTGCCAAATGCCAGTGTGATGGTGATAGAAAACGCAGAGCGGTTTGGCTTATCGCAGTTGCACCAATTGCGCGGCCGCGTGGGGCGGGGTGCCGACCAATCCTATTGCATCCTGATGACCGGCAGCAAACTGAGCAACGAAAGCAAAAAAAGAATTGAGGTGATGTGCAGCACCAGCGATGGTTTTGTGATAGCAGAAGAAGACCTTAAACTACGTGGCCCGGGTGATTTGGAAGGCACCCAGCAAAGTGGTACTGTCCATTTGCGGCTGGCCGACCTGGCCGCAGATGTTCACATACTGGAGGAAGCCCGAAAATGTGCGCTGCGCTTGATGCAGGAAGACCCTAAACTCCTCAAGCCCGAAAATCAGGCCTTACTCCACTATTTGAAAGAAGGACGGCAAGGCACGGAGTGGGGACGTATATCATAAGTTGAAGAAAATTTGAAATCCACGATTCCTGATGTTTTGCATTTACAACCAAAATCGTTTGATTTAACTCTTTAATAAGTCCGTTAACTCTATTCGTATGCGTAAATATTTATCCACCCTATCTATACTGGCATTAACATTAAATGTTTTTGCTCAGGCATTGTTTAATAATAATGGGGCAGATGTATACGTAAAAGACGGTGGCTTCATGATTGTAAAAACCAATTCACTTTATAATAATGTGAATGGCGGTGCGGGCTTTATAGATAATGCCGGAACAGTGGTGGTGGAAGGAGATGTGACCAACGATGGTAGCATTACCGGCAATGGTGACACCATACGCCTTACCGGCAATTGGGTAAATAACAATGCTTATCTGGGGACCAATAGTTGGGTGGAGATGAACGGGGGCGCGCAGCAAATAACCGGCAGTTCTGTAACCACTTTTAATAATCTAAGTCTGCAGGGAGGGAATGTGGTAAAACGGCAAACCATCAACGCGATTACGAGTGGTACCCTGGTCCTCAACAATGCCGAGCTGGCAACGGATGTAAACGAGATGCTGGTGACAAACCCTACCGTAGGTTCAGTAACCCGAAACAACGGTTTTGTGAGTTCGGTGGGTGCTGGACGTCTCTCCAGAGCTACCAATACTACTTCCGCCTACTTGTTCCCCACCGGTTCTCCGTCTTATAGCAATCCTCCCAGTATTTTTCGCCCTATAGAGAAAACACCAGACGCTTCGGCTCCCAATACTTTCGGGGCAATGCTGGTAAAAGGAGATGCCACAGCCGATGGTTATGATGTAGCCGTAACAGACGAATTGTTGTGTAAGGTAAATCCTAATTTCTATCACCGCCTTTATCACGATGCCGGCATCAACAATGTTGCTTTGCGGATGTATTTTGACCCAGCCAGCGATGGCACCTGGACCGATGAGGCGCATTGGGATACTCCCAACCGCTGGAATGCTTTAGGTGCAGCCACTCCCGGTTCCGGATTTGGTTTATCGAGTATAAACGTGGCCGATGTGAGCGATTTTTCACCCGAGCCCTTTGCATTAGCCAGACGCAAGTTTACGGTGAATGCCGGTCCTGATGTCACAATCACATTGGGCGAAAGCACCGCCTTTAATCCTTCGTACTCGGCTGCTTCCGTAGCTTCCTTTTTGTGGACTCCCGCAGCTACACTGAGTTGCGACAATTGCGAAAATCCGGATGCTACTCCCACGGTAACTACCCAATACACGCTTCTTGTAACCGATGATGCCGGTTGTGTGGTGTCGGATTCTTTATGGGTAAAGGTAACGGTGCCGGAATTGCTTATCCCTACCGCTTTTTCGCCTAATGGTGATGGCATGAACGATAAATTTCGTGTATTGAATAAAGATTTGGAGCAGCTTACTTTTCAAGTATATAATCGTTGGGGCGAATTGGTTTTTGAAACCTCCACCCCCGGAGATGGATGGGATGGTATTTACAAAGGTGTGGAACAGGAAATGGGCGTATATGTATGGCATTGCCAGTATCGCCTTACGGGTCAGGCGCAGGTAAAACTGGCGAAAGGAAACATGACCTTGATGCGGTAGATGAGTAAGAGGGTATACATAAAATGAGCGCGCGGGCCAAGGCCCGCGCGCTCATTTTATATTCGGTCTGTTCGCTTGATTAATGGTGGGAGTGGTCGCCATGTTCGTGTACGTGACCATGCTCAATTTCTACAGGATGTGCCGCACGTACCTCCAGCACCTCTCCGCTGAAATAAAGCGTTTTGCCGGCAAATGGATGATTCATATCCACTGTGGCGTGAGTGTCGGTCAGGTTTACAATGCGGCCCTGAAAAGTTTGCCCGTGCTGATCTTGCAGTGGCACTACATTCCCCACCACCAGCATATCTTCCTGCACTACACCATCTACCGAAAAAATCTGTTTCTCCAGTTGTAGTACGGCTTCCTGCTCATATTCTCCATAGCCATCGGCCGGTTGCAATACAAAACTGAACTGATTGCCGGCAATTTTGCCTTCCAGATTTTGCTCAAATAACTCCAGCACATTATTGTGCCCGAACAAGAATGAAAAAGGATGCGATGCATCGGCAGAGTCCATGATTTCGCCATTCGGCTCTGTGCGCAATTGATAAGTTATTTTTAAAACGGTGTTTGGTGCTGCTTGCATGATATTAATTTAAGACGCGAATAAAGTAAATAGATGGAGAACGGACGGTATGTTTACCAGCAGACTGCAGGTGAAACGCGGGGTAATGCGTAAAATTTTTTTACTCCAACTCTCCGGCATTCACTTTAATTTTCCCGGAGATGCTTTTAACTACATAATCACTGAAATTCTGGTTGGCATAAAAGCCTTTTCCATAAATAATTTCATCGGCAGTGGAGATTTTTACAAAGGTGTTGGAGTAAATAACTTTTTTGTTTTCGTCCCACACCAGTTCATCGGTGTTCAGGCGTTCACCTTTTTGGTTCACCACCACTACACTATCACGCGCCACCATTTCTTTACTGTTTTCTACTGCAGTGGCGTAGCGAGCAGTGAGGGTGCTTTCGATGCTGCCATCCTCTTTAAAGAATTCAATTTTTATTCCATCGCTGAACTCCAGATAAGGCTTTTCGGTATTGTAACGGGTAGCTGTTTTGCCGTAGCACTGAATGCGGGTTACTCCGTTATCGGAATATTGTATGAGTACGTTTTCGCCTTTTTCAATATTGGCATTGGCGCGGCTAACTACCAGCCGGGCTTCCTCCAGATTGTTTTTGCAGGAGGCAGCCAATAAGAACAACAGCAATAGAAAGGACGGAGTAAAACGGAAGGGCAAAGACATGGAATCGTCTGGAGATTAGTCAAACTTACGCTTAATAAACCAGAAGGGATCGTTCAGTGTAAAGCCCAGCGTAATGCGATAGTACGTTTCGCGGATGATGGAAGCATTGTTGCCACCGCGCGAACCAATGTCGGCACTCAGGTTTAAACTGGCCAAGTTGCGATACAAAGGCAGGCCCAGGCCCAAGGTGCCACCATACTCAGTGAGGGCTTTGCCTTGGTAGGTTATTTCGGAGCTGGCATAATATCCACCCAAACGGTACTGCACATTGCTCAGGTATTTGCGCTCGCCATATTTAGGTACAATTTGCACCCCCAGCCCTATGCGCCAGCTGTTGGCCAGATTATCATTGCTAAATGGCGATTGATATTTTTTCCAGTTGGACCAGCGAAAATCGGCACCCACTTGCCAAAAACGCTCGTTGCCAAACATAAAACCACCACCGACCATCAAGGGCAATAGCACTTTGCCTTTGCTATCGCTGCTCACCTGTTGGCTGTCGATGACCGAAACACCCGAACTGCTGATGTTTATTCGATCCCAATAGCTGGAGGTTTTAGTGTTTACTTTTACTCCACCGGACGCATAGCCCCCCAGCGTAAAGTAAATGTCGGTTCGCTCTTCGCGGTCGCTGTTGTGGTAAATTCGTCTGCGATATTGAAACCCTGCATTGTAACTCACTCCGTTTACATTCATCGATACATTGCTGCGCGAACTATAAGCGGCCAGACTATCAGGGAAGGTGATGATGTTTTGGTTATCGAGCTTGCCGAACACATAGCTGATATTGGCACCAATCGAAAAATTATCCAGCTCATTGATACGGCTTTTAAACTTATAGGCCCCCCCGGCATAGAGTCGATATAAAGAGCCCTTACCCGAATACACTTTTCGGTAGCTGCCGATTACCGAATCGTTAAAGTCTTGAATAAAGGTGTAGTTGGTATTGCTGAAAGGAAGCAAACCTACGCTGATGGCCCAGCGGTCTGCTTTGGGCACAAAAGCTACCGCCACGTGGCTCACCGAGCCGTTGACGGCATTATAGGTTTTTGATTTGGTGCGAATATTTACATCGTCAATATTCAGGCCGGCCTCTATGGTGGTGCGGGTAAGCGAGGCATAAGAAGCCGGATTGGTATAATTAATAAAACTGTTGCTGGCATAGCCACCGGCTACTTCGCCCATGGCTTTATTGGCCGAAAACACTGTGCTGCGCACGTATCCCAATCCAAAGCGGGAATAGGGAGAGGCTATTTGTGCCGAAACCGGTTGTAAAGCCAGGCCCAGCAAGCAGCACAACAACAGGGTGTTGTAAAAGAACGAGTGGCGTGAATGAACGAAATACGGACGGCTCACTGCGGACGGTAATGGATATATGGAGAGTTTCATGAAAACCTGTGCTGATTTTTTGCCCGGAACTTTAGTCATACTTCGTTAAATCAATCGAGATTAAACTGTAGTATGCGATGAAGCCCCTCGAGCACCAGATAGGGACTGGCAAATATGTCGTTTTCGAGCAGAGTAACAAACAAACTTGCATCGCCACCGGTGGCCACCACTTTCAGCGCACCAAAACGCGCCTCATAATCTTTTATTATGCCGGATACCTCATTTTTAATACCGTGCACTACCCCGCTGAGCATAGACGTGGGAGTATCGGTGCCCACCAACGGAAAATCGGTGAACTGAAAAGGGTCTACCAGCGGGAGCTTGGCCGTGTAGTTGTGCAAAGCCCGAAACCGCATGTTCATGCCCGGAGAAATGCCTCCCCCTTCATACTGATTGGCACGGTTGACGAAATCATAGGTGATACAGGTGCCAAAATCAATCTTAAGCACATTTTGGTTTTTGAATAACTCGTTGGCGGCCACGGCTCCGGCTATGCGATCGGCACCCAGTGTGTGCGGGGTTTTGTAGCGCACCTCGATAGGGAAACGGAGGTAAGGCGAATAGACCAGCAGTTCAAATCTTTTGCGGCTGCGTTTTAGCCGCAGTTCCACGTTTACGTTTGCACCAGTTTTGGAAAGAAAAATATGTTCCAGTGTATATTGCTCCAAGATGACATCCAGGGCCTCCGATTCGGTAAACACTTTTTGGAGTTCGTAGCCTTCAAAAAGGCCGAACTTGGTATTGGTATTGCCGATGTCTATGCAGAGGTTCAAGGTAGGGGGGGTGGATGTTTATTCAAACTTTCTTTTGCCGTCAATATACTGCACCACAAAACTGGTTTTGTAGCGTGGTAATATCTGTTCTTTCCAGAATTTTTCGCATTGTTCCTTAAAGCGGTATTTGCCAATCAGGTATTTAAACAAGCCTCCTTCTTCCACTACTTCGTAGCCTTTGAGGTGCGTGTAGTAGTTGGTGTCGAGCGGGATAAACTTCTGCAAAGCATAAATCTGCACCCGGTAGAAAGTATCCACCGTGATGGATACTGATTTTTCGGCTACCCGGTTCATGTCAAACTGTAGTTTAGGCTCGCTCACTTGCTGCAGTGGAGAGGCTTTTTGGCTGCTGGCTTCGGTTTTTTCTTCTACAAACACCGGAGCGGTGGTTTTCGGTTTTTTTGCCTCATCGGTAAATACGATAGTTTCTACCGTTTTCTTCCTGGCCGGGTCGTCTATCAATGCTTGCTGAGCTCGCTTGCCGCGTGGAGCATCGTCTGTAAGTGGAGCGGCTTCCCGCTTTTTTCCGGGTTCCTCGTCTATCAGCGCGGAGGCTGGTTTTGCTTGTTTATTTTCAGCATTCTCTCCTTGCTTTTCGGCCGGTGCCGCGGTTTCTTTTTTGTTTTCAGCAATCGTTGCGGTGGAGCGATGGATGGTCGTGTTTTCGGGTTGTACGGTGGATTCTATCTTATTCGTGTTGCTCTGGTATGTGGCAGGGGCGCCATGGGCCACCGCGATAGTATCTATCGCCAAAGCCGGTACAGCCACCTTTTTGGTTTGCACAGAGGTATCGGTATTGGGCTTGTTGCTGCCGGCTATAGGCGCTTGGGTAACAGCAGCCTCCAGCTTTGCTGAAGTTACCTGGGTGGCCAAGGCGGTGTTTGGGGTGTATGCGCTGCCCGGTTGTGTATTTTTAATTGGGGCGGCATTTTCGATAAATAAACTTTCGGCCTTGTTTTTTTCAGCTACGATAGCCGATGGTTTGGGCGATTCGTTTTTGACTATCAGCGCTTGATTGGTACTTATGCTCCCCGCTGGTTTGGCTTCGCCAAAAATCTGCGCCAGCGATGGTGGATTATTGGAGCCCACGGTGGCGATGGGTAATACGGGTGCCGCACTGGGCACAATGTCGCTTGCTTTCTTTTGGTTAAACCGGTTGTTCAGTGCCGACTTGGTCAGGTCTATCGTCTCCATCACATTATTAGCCGTGAGCTCGGTCATGTTATACTGAATTTCGTCCGCGGTGGCTCCCAGTAATTTGCGCACTTCGTAGGCCCCGTTAATAACTCTTCGTTTTTCGATGTATGGAATTTTGGTGAGGATGTCGCCATTTTCTACAGCCGAACACGGAAGCGACAGCACATTGGTTTTCCCCTTTACGGTACTGGTGTCATAGTACGTGTAAACCGGTATCACGCCCCAGTCGCCCACATTGGTTTCGCCTGTAAAGTTGTTTTTTTTCAACTCCATGTCTATCACATAGCCGTTGCGGTTGCGCACCTCATCGTTGCTGGCAATCAGGTTGCCGAGCGAGTAGGCCACAATACCTTCTTTCAATTGGCCATAGTGCGAATAGGTCATGTAATCGAGGCGGAGCGGAGTATTGGGCAGGGTGCCCACCACCAGATTTGCACCCAGGTTAAAGCAGTATTGCGCCAGGTCGGTCTGGTAAGCAGAGGGGATATCCTGATTATTGGTGCCCCAGTCAAAATACACGATAATGAAGTCGGGCTTATTGATGCGCGCCACCCGCATGTCGCGTTCCAGATAGGTTTTGTCTATTTCATTGATAATAAAATCGCGCGATATGCCCGGACGGGCGTTCAGCGTGGTGTAATTTAAGAGGGCAATGCGAAACCCTTTTTTATTGATGATGAGCGGATAGTTGCCATTGCGCTGCATGCCATCGGTAAAGGCTCCGGTGTGCAGCATTTCGTAATCATACAGCATGTCGCGGGTGCGTTTGAGCGTGGCTCTGTCTATCTGTGCGGTGTGGGCATTGGCGTGGGTAAGCACATTGATGCCCGAATATTTGAGGGCCAGCGCAAATTCATCGGGCGAGGTAAACATGTTGTTTTCATCATTGGCAAAAGCGGTTTTTAAGTTGGCAATGGCCAAATCGCCCAGGCCCAAAATGGGTTGTATGTATTTGAGCTCTTCGCGGAAATTGTATTGGCCCCTGGCCTCATCGTAGCAATAGTTGACGTGCTTTTCGGTTTGGTAAATGTTGCCCCCTATCATCAGGTGCAGGGTGCGCAGAGAATCTGTTTCCTCTTTCAGCTCATCGGAAAAGGATTTGGGCTTCAGCAAGCGCTGCTTGATATCTATCACTTTGGAAGTTTCCTGCGCCACGGTGCCCAGCACCAGCAGCCAGAGCAGCGCCACGCTGCAGAGCCGGTGGCGGTTAAGCAGCAAGTATTTCATCGTTTTCATGTAGGTGAATGCCGCTGGCGTTTTGAGCCGCTGCTTCTATCATTTTTTTGGCCAGCACGGTTACGGGTGTGCCGGCATATTTTTTGAAAGGTCCGGCAAACAGAAACGAAAATTTTTCGGCTGCAAAGCGGCCAATGGCTTCGCCTGTTCGCTGCTCTTTGCGGTCGCCCAGCAGGATAGACGGGCGAAAGATGTGCACGGCCTTAAAGCCCATCTGGCTCAGGGCTTGTTCCAGTTCGCCTTTTACGCGGCTATAGAAAATAGCCGAACCGGCATCGGCCCCCATAGAGGAGCAGAGGATAAACTGCTGTGCCCCCTGCGCCAGGGCTTGTTCGGCTATTTGCTTAGGAATTTCCAAATCTACCCTGCGGAAAGCCTCGCGGCTGCCGGCTTTGGCAATCGTGGTGCCCATGCAGCAAAATACATCATCGGCTTGCAGCGCGGCCCCCAGAGCGGTTATGTTTTTAAAATCGGTGAGCACGGTATGCAGCCTGGGGTGTGTAAGGTTCAGGGCTCTGCGCACCACCACCGTTACGCGTTGGTAGCGGTCCGATGCCAGCAAGGCCTGCAGGCATTGCTCGCCTGTGAGGCCCGTGGCGCCCAGTAATAATGCCGTTTTGTTCATGGGGGCGAATGTAGAAATTAGTCTTTGAGTGAAAGAGCCGAACCCTGGCTGGTGGCTACTGAACCCCGCAGGAGCGCAAAAGCCGCGCATACCCATACCGGCAGGGTATGTAAGGAAGGGGCTGTTTTATATCGGGGCTAAAGCCCCGGGATACCGCTAATTTCTACTTTCGCCCGCATGGATATTTCAGGGTTTCAGGTGTTGGTGCTGCTGCTGCTGGGGGTAGTGGCGGGTTTTGTAAA
>CAYQRR010000073.1:0-7217 GCA_964419635.1 uncultured Chitinophaga sp.
AGAGGAGCAGCTGGTCGGCTTCGGGTATGCCATAGCCTTCTAGTTGGCTCTTAAAAAGGTGATAAGCTGCATACAGCACTATGTTTTGCGACACACAAAACGCAATCCATTTTTTTTGCGACATGTTGAAGAGCACCAGGGGAATCACCGTAGTGATGATAAGGAAATCTATTACCCGTGTTTCGTAACCCAAAAACACAGCCAGCAGAAATACATTAATGTTTTGAGTAGTAATACCCAGCACACGCCCCGTCATATACCAGCCGGCATAAATAAACGAGGTGAGCACTACAAAGGTGCCTATCACCAGCAGTAGCAGCACACTCACATGCCCGAGGCCCGCCTGCCAAAGCACCAACGCAAACAACGAAAATGTAATCGTGAGTGCAAAAACCGCCTGGTTGCCCAGCACAATGTTTTTTTTGTCGGGGTGTGTAGAATCGGGGGCTATGCCGATATACGAAAACCAGTGCAGGAAACGGACGATTGCTTTCATTTTTCTAAGGGCAGTGTGTGCTGCTATGCAGCAAGTTAGATAAACTGGTTAAAGTTCAAACGCCTGTTGGTTTTTATATAACATTGCCCGTATGAAACTGCAAGAGATGAAGGTGGACAAAACATGGACACTTTTTTTGGACCGCGATGGGGTTATTAATCTACATTACCCCAACGATTATGTCAAGAATTGGAGCGAGTTTTATTTTTTGGAAGGCGTGCTGGACGCACTCCAAAAGCTGTCGCATGGATTTGGAAGAGTTTTAATTGTCACCAATCAGCAGGGAGTTGGCAAGGGACTGATGACCGATGAGGACCTGAAGCACATCCACTCTGAAATGCTGAAGGAAATACGTAAGCACGGAGGACGCGTACACATGATTTATGCGGCTACTCAAAAAGTGGAAGAAGATTTCTGGAAACTCCGTAAACCACAGATTGGGATGGCCAAGCAGGCCAAAAAAGATTTTCCGGAAATAGATTTTGCCAAATGCATCATGGTAGGCGATACCGGCAGTGATATGCGCTTTGGTAAAAATGCCGGTATGAAAACGGTGTTTGTGGGTGACGACTCTAAGATTACAGAAGAAGAAAAACAACTCGTGGATTTTCACTGCGATAGTCTCGCGGATTTTGCGGAGCGGATGGGTGAAGGGGACTAAGCTGGAGAGGAGCAGAAATTTATTTTGCCCTCACAAGATAACGCACACTCCACCCGCACAGGTACAAGATATAGAGCGGATTGATTAAAAAAATAATCAGCGGGTAGCTGATGGTTTGAAATAGAATATGCAATACCTGATAAATGCCCAGGTGCATGCAAAACAGCAGGAGGGCATATACAAAGGCCACCGGCTTTTTGCCCAGTAACATAAAGGAGCAGGTTTCCAGAACAATGGCAGAACCAAAAAGCAATTTCACTAACACAGGGTGGGAGCTAATCCATGCTGCCGTTGCTTGGCCTTTCTGTAATGCCGATAAATCTCCGGTATCAAAGTACACATTGTCAAATGATTTCAGCACCTGCAAGGCCACGTTGGGCGATTCGGTAAACCAGGCCCAGCCTGCTGACGACATTTTGGAACAAGCAGCAAGCAGATAGACGCCAGCTATAAACTGTGCTACAAATTGTATTCTGTTTCTGCTTACATTTTCGGATACACCGAAGCGCTGCAACGCATAGGCGAAAAAAAGGGCTAAAAATACCAGCGACATTAAACCGGCCCGCCCCATGTTCCCCTGCGATTCTTCTATCGAGTGCACGAGCATGCTGGAACAAAACAAAAACAATGTTATGTAGAACATTTTCTTTTCGAGTAGAAAGGCCAGCAGCCCGGCAGCAATTAAACCTGCCATAACCCAACGCCACATTGGATGTAACGCAAAACGGCAATCCATCCACTCACATAAACCGAGTGGAAAGGGAACATCTACCCGGTTGAACAAGGGGAAAATAAGCATGTGCCCCAGCAGGATGAAGACTGAAATTTTAATGCACAGCCATTCTGCATCGGAGTAGGCTCCGCTGAAAAAATTAGTCCACTTTGCCTTCAGCAAGTTGTGTTGCATAGCAGTGAATTGAATCCTTATCGAAACGATAATACAGTCGGTGTAGCTGAATGGTACTTGCCGGCAGGGCTTCTTTTTTGGCCCGAATGAGGTTAGCCATCAGCTCGGCACCGCAAGTTTGCAACTGCGAATCGGTTTCGCGTCCAAGGCCCCTCACCCAACCATGATTATCAAATACCTCACAATACTGATGACTTACTTCGCTGGCCCGCACGCTGAAAAAGTTTTTGTAGGGGAGGAGTTGCCCCGTACTATCGCTTACATAAAAGGAGTACGCATAATTGGGGAAAGAGCTATACATCGGATATCGCGAAAATGGATGAAACTCCGGCAACCACCAGCTTAAGGCTACATACAACAGAAAGAAAATGAAGGAATAAATTTTCATATGTGCCGGAATCCTCTTGAAACCTTTATCTGTGCTTATTGGAATGAATTTACATTAATTCTACTCTGCTGAAAACCTATTGCGGTGCTGATTCAAGTATCACTCCCAACACAATTAGCCATTCTTTCTATTGGCCTTTCGCATCATATTCTTTCAGTCCTTGCGCCAAAATCTCCAGTGCGGCTTTTAAATCATCGGCATTCAGCACGTAGGCAATGCGCACTTGGTTTTTTCCGGCACCGGGTGTGGCATAAAAACCAGAAGCGGGAGCCATCATTACGGTGGCGTTTTGGTAACTGAATTTCTCCAGCATCCATTGGCAGAAATGATCGCTGTCTTTTACGGGTAATTCGGCTACAGCGTAAAACGCACCCCCGGGGTTGGGGCATTTTACGCCCGGTATGTTGTTCAGGCCGGCTATCAATACATCTCTGCGCTTTTGATATTCGGCTACTATGCCCTTGTAATAATCATCTGTTAAATCAAACAGGCTTTCACCGGCAATTTGTCCCAGCGAGTTGGGCGACAGGCGCGCCTGTCCGAATTTGAGGGCCGCGGCCAGCACTTCTTTGTTGCGCGTTACCAATGCTCCAATCCGTGCACCACAAGCCGAAAAGCGCTTAGAAATGGAGTCGAACACCACTACGTGCTGCTCCATACCTTCCAGATTCAGCGAGCTGAAAAAGGATTGTCCGCCATACAAAAACTCGCGATACACTTCATCTACAAACAGAAATAAATCGTGCTTCAGGCATATTTCGCGCAGCACTAGCAGTTCTTCTTTGCTGTATAGATAGCCCGTTGGGTTGTTGGGATTGCAAAGGAGGATAGCCTTGGTTTTGGGCGTAATAGCTTTTTCAAACTCGGCAATGCTTGGCAGCGCAAAACCGTTTTGAATAGAAGTGGAAATCGGTTTTACCTGAATGCGGCCCACAGT
Organism: uncultured Chitinophaga sp.; assembly: GCA_964419635.1. Taxonomy (GTDB): domain Bacteria; phylum Bacteroidota; class Bacteroidia; order Chitinophagales; family LD1; genus Bog-950. The sequence continues at coordinate 3,390 of CAYQRR010000073.1, forward strand.
AGCAAAGCCAATGTAGTTGGCATACATCGGTTCGGGGATGATGATTTCATCATCCTCATCAAGGCAGCTGAGCATGCCAAACGACAGCGCTTCGCTGGCTCCTTCGGTAATCATAAAGTCACCGGCATCCACCGCAATACCGATGCGGTGGTAATACTCCGCAAATTTCTTGCGATAGCTCTCCAGCCCGTTGCTGGGGCAGTAGTCGAGCACTTTCATATCGAGGTGTTTCAGCTTCTCCCAAAACTGGGCGGGTGTTTCCAAATCGGGTTGACCGATATTGAGGTGATATACTTTTACGCCTTTCTTTTTGGCGGCATCGGCATAGGGCACCAGTTTGCGAATGGGTGAAGCCGGCATGGCGATACCTTTGTGAGAAACCTTGGGCATACGTAGATTGTTTTGATTTGTAAAGCGGAGCGAATGAAATAAAAAAAACTCCGTGCAGGCTGCACAGAGTTTTTTAATGAAGAGGAAAACCTTTGATTTTTAGTTTTTGGGCGCCAACATACTGGGCTGCTCCATGGGCACGCTCTTATTAGGGTCTTCTTTAATCACATCGCCTTTGATCGTAATTACCTTATTGGCTTCATCGGCATTGGAGTTGATGGTAATGGTTTTGGTAAAAGCACCGGGGCGGCCTTGTGTGTTATAGGTTACGAGTATAGTACCGTCTTTGCCGGGCAGGATGGGTTCTTTGGGCCAGCTGGGGGTGGTGCATCCGCAGCTCGCGCGAACGTTGGTCAATATCAGCGGTTCTTTGCCGGTATTGGTAAACGAAAACTCATGAGTTACCTGTGGTCCTTCGGGTACTTCTTTAAAGTTGTAGAGCTCTTCTTTGAATTTGATTTTGGGCGCATTGGGATTAATGGCAGCCGGTGCAGCCTCCGGGTTGGCCACCGGGGCACCGTGGTCGTGTCCGTCATGGTCGTGGTGCTCGGTGCTTGGTTTGGCAGCGGGCTTGGTGGCATTCGTCTGCGCGTTCAGCATACTTACACTCAGCAAGGTCAGCAACAGAAAAGATACTTTTTTCATCAGTGATATTTTTTTTAGTGAATCAAAAATAGCAGGATGAATGATTTGGTGCAGGCGGCCGGGCTCTGCTTAACAAGTTTTTACCCCTCCGCCCAGCCCCCGCTGGCTTTCAAAACATTTTTACTTTGGATGCCTAATTCCGTTTTTATGAAACACGTTTTTGGGCTGGTACTGCTGCTGGCCTTTTGCCTGACACAGGCTCAGACAGCCGATGAAATTGTAAACAAGCATGTGGCCGCCACAGGCGGTGCCGATAAGTGGAGCAAAGTGCAGTCGGTGAAGTATACCGGCCATTATGTAATGGGTCCCGGCATGTTGCCGCCTGTGAGCAGCCTGCTGGTGGCACAGCCCTTTAAAGGCTACTACAGCGATTTTACCTGGCAGGGCATGACCAACAAAACCGCTCTGCGAGCCGATAGCGGCTGGAGCTACAATCCTTTTGGCGGCAAGCGCGAGGCTGACCCGCTGAGTGCGCAGGATATTCGCGAAACCAAACTGGATGCCGACCCGCAAGGGCTCTTGTTTAACTATGCGCAGAAGGGCTACACCGTGGAGTATCTGGGCACCGATGACCTGGAAGGCACCGATGTATTTAAGCTGCGCCTCACTACCGGGCAAGGCGATATGGTGTACTACTTCATAGATGCGCAAACCTATTTTGTGCTCAAGACCGTGAAGCGGATGAAACTGAAAGATAAAGAGGTGAAGAGCTATACGCTCTTTTCCGATTTTAAGAAAACCGATTTTGGTGTGGTGCTGCCACACAGCACCCAATCGGTGAATGAAGATGGCAACGAACAGGGTGGCCCGGTTAATTTTACTAAAGTGGAGGTAAATGCACCGGTAGATGCTAAACTATTTGATAAACCACAGGCCAATTAATCATTACCTCCTTTCGCAGAACAGGACTTCAAAAAAATATATCATGAGAAACTATCTATTGCTACTCGCACTTTGGTTGCTGTCGACCGGGGGCTATAGTCAGAAAACAAAAAACAAAACCACTCCGGTGGCACCGGCTTCACAGGCGCTGTCTTCAGCCGCTCTTGGCAAAATGGAAGCCCGCCATATTGGACCAGCAGTAATGGGCGGACGCATCACCGCTATAGACGGTTACAATGCCGATCCCCGGATACTCTATGTGGGCACTGCCGGTGGTGGTGTTTGGAAAACCACCAACGGAGGCTCGCAGTTTAAACCCGTTCTTGATAAGCATTGCCAGAGCATTGGTGCGGTAGCCATGGACCAAACCAACCCCGATGTGGTGTGGGTGGGTACGGGCGAAAGCAATATGCGCAACACCGTTTCGGTGGGAAATGGCTTATATAAGACGACCGATGGCGGGGAGAACTGGGTGTTTATTGGCCTGCCCGAAAGTGAGCACATCAGCAAGATTATTATTCACCCCAACGACCCTAATACGTTGTATGTATCGGTGCCGGGTAAATTGTGGAGCAACTCCAGCGAGCGCGGTTTGTATAAAACCACCGATGGCGGAAAATCCTGGAGCCGTATTTTGTATGCCAACGACAGTACCGGCTGTGCCGATGTGGTGATGGATAGCAAGAACCCCAACACTTTGTATGCCTCGCTGTGGCAGGTGCGCAGAAAACCCTACGCCTTTGCCTCCGGTGGGCCGGCATCCGCAATTATGAAGTCCACCGATGGTGGACAGACCTGGAAGAAAATTCATAAAGGATTACCCGATGGGGATATAGGCCGTGCGGCATTGGCCGTGGCTCCCTCGGCCCCCAGCAATATTGTGGCCATTGTAGAAAGCAAGCGCACCAGTTTGTTCTTATCAACCGATGGTGGCGAAACCTGGAAGGAGCAAGGCGCAGATGACAATGTATGCGCCCGTCCGTTTTATTTCAGCACGCTGGTGGTAGATCCCCTTGACGAAAAAAGAATCTACCGACCGGCTTTTGAGTTTTCTTATAGCGAAGATGGTGGATTAAGTTGGGTGCGCGCCCAAAACAGTAGCGGATGGGTGCATAGCGATATGCACGCCCTCTGGATAAATCCCAAAAATACTTCGCACATGTATGTGGGCACCGATGGCGGAGTATACATGAGCGTGGACCGCGGCAACAACTGGATTTTTTTGAACAATATGCCCGTATCGCAATTTTATCATGTGCAGGTAGATGAACAGGAACCTTACTGGGTATATGGCGGCTTGCAGGATAATGGTAGCTGGCGCGCGCCTTCTCAAAATGCCGGGGGTATTAAAAATGGCGACTGGGTGAATATTTTTGGTGGCGATGGCTTCTGGGTGCAGCCCGATGCCGAGGACTCCCGCATTGTGTATTGCGAATATCAGGGCGGGCACGCTTCGCGGATTAATACTAAAACCAATCAGTGGCAGGATATACAACCTAAGGCCGGTGAAGGCGAACCCAAGCTGCGCTTTCATTGGAACACGCCTATTGTGCGCAGTTTGAACAACAAGAAACGCATCTACATGGCTTCGCAGTTTTTGTATAAGAGCGACAATCGCGGACTCACCTGGGATAAAATATCACCCGACCTGACCACCAACGATCCGCTAAAACAAAAACAGGAGGAAAGCGGAGGTCTTACAGCCGATAACACCAGTGCTGAAAATCACTGTGTGATTTTTACACTGGCCGAAAGTCCGCTGGATGCCAACATGATTTGGGTGGGCACCGATGACGGCAATCTGCAATACACCCTCGATGGCGGAAAAACCTGGACGAACACTGCTGCTAACTACAAACTCTGCGGCATTCCGGCACAGACATGGTTGAGCAGTATTGAGCCATCACGCTT
>CAYQRR010000073.1:7227-9302 GCA_964419635.1 uncultured Chitinophaga sp.
GCTTTGATAAGAATGTGGTATATGCCACTTTTGACAATCACATGTATGGAGATATGAAAACCTACGTGGCTGTGAGCCGCGATATGGGCAAAACCTGGACTAGAATTTTGTCACCGGTATTCAAAGGCTACGCGCACAAAATCAAAGAAGACTTAGTGAGTAAGGATTTACTTTTCCTGGGCACCGAGCATGGTTTGTATACCTCTCTTGATGGTGGCAAAAACTGGGTGCAGATGAAGGCACGTATCCCCGAGTATTGCCTGGTGCGCGACATCGTGATTGAACCCAAAACCAACGACCTGGTGCTGGCCACACACGGAAGAGGCATCTTAATTGTAGATGATATTTCGCCCCTCCGCAAAATCAATTCGGCCCTGCTTAATAGCGAGTTGGCAGTGATACCCGCCCGCCCTACCCCCGTTACGAATGGCCACTACGGAGGTGCCTGGCCCGATGCCGGCAGCTTTGTGGGCCCCAACAGCAATGAGCAGGCGCAGATTCTTTATTACCTCAAAAACAGGGTAAACAACGGCAGCGTGAAGGTGGAAGTGTTTGATGAAAAGGGAAATTTTCTTGTTGATCTGCCCGGCACCAAGCGCAAAGGCATTAACAAGGTGTATTGGGATATGCGCGTGAAACCTCCGCGCGTAGCCGAGGGCGGCAGCAAGGCCGACTGGGCCAGCACCGTGGGGCCTATGGTGCGCGAAGGCAACTATAAAGTGCGGGTAACGGTAAACGGCCAAAGTGCCGAGGGCCCGCTGGTGCTGATCCCTGATTCCAAATCATCTTTTACCAAAGAGCAGCGCGATGCGAATCACGAGGCTGTGATGCGCACTTTCAGGATGCACGAGGAACTGGCCACTGTTATGGATTCTGTGCTGCATGAACAAAGCCTGATTGTAAAAGACACAGCAGAGTCAGCAGTGGTGAAGGAATACTACGATAGCCTGGAGACCATCCGTGCTACGCTGGTGCCTGTGAAAACCGGACGTGCAGTGATGTTTGCCGATGAAGAGCGCCTGCGCGATAAAGTGTCGGATATTTACTGGGGCGTTAACTTTTACGAAGGTGAACCTACCACCTCACAGGTAAACGGACTTAATAATCTGCAACGCGAAGTAAACGCCAACCGCAGCAAGGTAGAAGAGCGCAAAAAAATCTACCGACCCAAAGTGAGCGAGGCATTGAAGAAGAAAGGAAAGAAGGAGCCGTATTAAACCAAAAGAGTCTGACGAATTCGTCAGGCTCTTTTGGTTACTGGGTGGATGTAGGGTTTACTTTTATCAATGCACCACCACCAGTTTTTTTCTGCTTATCTGCTCACCGTTTTGCAACACACAAACATAACTGCCTGCCGTAAGTGAGTGAACGTTGGTAGTTGCAGTGTAACGGCCCGGTGAAAGCCATTCCTGTTGTATGGTTTCCACTAATGCACCCTGCAGATTATATATTTTCAATGAAGACAGGCTTTGCTCTTTCACTTCATATTGAATGTTCAGTTCGCCAACTGAGGGATTTGGAAATATCTCAAAATTTAAAGCCGTATTTTCTGTATTAGGTAAACCACTGCTCACATCATCGGCAATCAGTACATTAAACGACATAGCCGAATCAAACGGTGTGGAATGGTCGAGATGGTAGATGAGCGGATAGGCACCGCTCTTGATGGCAACCCCCACCGGCACGGTGTTGTAGATTCCCCCTACACCACCGGGATTATAGTTATGTGTTACTATGAGCACTGCCAGCGGGTTGGCATCGGTAATGGGGTTCTCAATGAAAGTAGATGGTAATGCAGAAACGCTGTTTACCGTATGCACAAAGGCATTGGGGCTGCCCGAATCAGGCACAAATACGTTGTAAACTGCGCCAGCCGGAAAAGGGAACAGATCTTCGTTATAGATACTCCATTTGGCTTGTGCGCTGCTGTAATACACGCCCGTGGGGTGGTTGTTATACACGCCTCCCACACTTCCCCAGTTGTGCGTAATAAACACCAGTGCATTCGATTTTCCATTGGTGGAAGGGTGGTCGATGTAAGTTACATTGCCTACTGTGTTTGCGGCACTGGCAAT
>CAYQRR010000074.1:0-7263 GCA_964419635.1 uncultured Chitinophaga sp.
GACATTGTAAACAAGCAGACTCCTTGCCAGTTTTTGGGCAAAGACCTTAAATGCAGTATCTACGCCATTCGCCCGCAGGACTGTGCCGATTTCCCACACTTCACCCGCAGCAACTTTAAATATCAGGTGCAGGAAAAAACCTATATCAATAACATTGGCTATTGTCCGGCTACGCTCCTTTTTGTAGAAAAACTGGAAGCAAAGTTAGCTGACGTAATCTAGAACATTTAAAGTCCCTATATGCAATATTTCAACAACATTGTAGAAACCATTGGCAACACACCTCTGGTAAAACTCAATAAGCTTACCAAGGATATCCCCGGACTTTTTTTGGCTAAAGTGGAATACTTTAATCCAGGCAACTCCATCAAAGACCGTATTGGCATCAAGATGATATTAGATGCGGAAAAAAACGGCACCCTGAAACCCGGTGGCACCATTATAGAATGTACTTCGGGCAACACGGGAATGGGGCTGGCACTGGCTAGTGTGGTTCGCGGTTACAAATGCATTTTTACCACCACCGATAAACAGTCAAAGAGCAAGTTGGACATACTGCGCGCGCTCGGTGCCGAGGTAATTGTGTGCCCCACTAATGTGGAGCCCGAAGACCCCCGCTCTTATTATTCGGTGGCCCGCAGGCTGGCCCGCGAGATTCCAAACTCTATTCACATGAACCAGTATGACAACCTGAGCAACCGCCAGGCGCACTATGAAGGTACCGGTCCGGAGATTTGGAAACAAACCGAAGGAAAAATTACGCATTATGTTACCACCATCGGCACCGGAGGCACAGTGATGGGCACTGCCATGTATTTAAAAGAACAGAATCCAGCCATGCAGGTGTATGGCATAGATGTGTATGGATCGCTGCTCAAAAAATTTCATGATACCGGAGAATTGGACAGCAAAGAAGTGTACCCGTACTTAACAGAGGGTATTGGCGAAGATTTTATACCGGCCAATTATGATATGCGCTTCATTGATCACATCGAGCAAGTGACCGACAAAGACGGTGCTGTAATGGCGCGCAAACTGGCGAAAGAAGAAGGGATTTTCTGCGGCTACAGTGCCGGCACGGTGATGCAAGGGCTACTGCAATTGAAAGATAAATTTAAGGAAGGTGATGTAGTGGTGGTGATCCTGCACGACCATGGCAGCCGCTACATGGCCAAAATCTACAATGACGACTGGATGCGCGAGCGCGGATTTTTGACAGAAGAAGTAGTTACGGCTCGCAACATTATTGAGCGTAAAAAAATTACCCAACTAGTGTTTGCCGACCCACAGGAAACAGTGGCTGCCGCTTTCAAAAAAATGAAAGAGATGAACCTAACACAGCTGCCGGTAATGGAAAACGAAGAAAATCTGGGCAGCATTACCGAGCATGGTATTCTGCAATTGCTAATGGATAATCCCGCCCACCGCGAAGATCCGGTAGGCCAGGTCATGAGCAAACCATTTCCCTTCGTAGAACTACATGCTACCGCTACCGATATTTCTAAACGCATCTCAAAGGAAAGTGCGGCTGTGCTGGTAAAAGCCAACTCAGGGATAGTCAACATTATTACCGAGTTTGACCTGATTGAAGCAATGGCCTAAAGCCCTGCTATGCATTATACCGATCAAATGGGGCAGGTCATATTTCTGAATGCCCTGCCACAGCGCATCGTATCGCTGGTACCTTCGCAAACTGAATTTTTGCTGGATATAGGCTTACAACATCGTGTGGCAGGTATCACACGATATTGCATACATCCCGAAGCGATGGTTACGTCAATCCCCCGCATTGGCGGCACCAAACAATTACATTTAGAGAAAATAATTGCCCTTCAACCCGATCTGATTATTGGCAACAAAGAGGAAAATACAGAAGCCGACATACGTACTTTGCAGCAACACTTTCCGGTGTGGGTGAGCGACATCAGTACGTTGGAGGACAGTTACCGGATGATGGAGCAATTGGGAGAAATAACCGGCACCAGCGGACCCGCCCGTGAACTGGTGCTTGCGATTCAACAATCCTTTAACGCTTTGCCGCCAATTCCCTCGAAAATACCCCGTTCGGTAGCATACTTTATATGGCGTAAGCCATATTTGGTGGCTGCTTCCGGCACCTTTATCCATCACCTGCTGGGTGTACTTGGCTTACGCAACGTATTTGAACATAAGGAGCGCTATCCGCAAATTCATATAGAGCAATTGCAACGATTGAAACCGGATTTTATCTTTCTATCATCGGAGCCTTATGCCTTTAGCGAAAAACACAGGAAAGAGTTTAAGGACATGGTGCCCGATGCACAAGTGCTGGTAGTAGATGGTGAATGCTTTAGCTGGTATGGTAGCCGCTTGCGCCACACAGCCCCCTACTTTGCCCTGCTGCGTAACCAATGGCTGTTCACTTAGCTACAAAAAAAATGTCCCGAAAAATTCGGGACATTTTTTCTTAAAAAGCAGCAGCTAATTAAGACAGGTTTTTGCTGAGGTATTTTGCTAACTCAAACATGCTCACTGTCTTTTTGCCACCCAATACTTTCTGCAAAGAAGCATCAGCATTGATGTTGCGCTTTTCTTTGGCATCTTGAAGTTTGTTCTTCTTGATGTAGTCCCAAACTTTTTTCACTGCCTCTGTGCGTGGAACCGGCTTAGCACCGATTACTGCAGCCAATGCTGCGCTAGGAGTCAATGCTTTCATAAACGCAGCATTAGGTTTGCGTTTAACCTTTGCTTTTGCAGCTTTCTTAGGAGCTGCAGCTTTCTTTACTGCCTTTTTAGGGGCTGCTTTTTTAGCGGCTTTCTTTTTTGTTGCCATAGTTAAATTGTTTTATGACCGAAAAGTAAGCGTGCAACCCGTAGAACACAATTATCCCGCTCTCAAGTTATGCACAAGATGTGAACGAGGAACCAATGAAAAAATGAACAAGCAAGCCTTTTATCAGAGGTAAAAAGGAAAATCATTCCAAAATAGAAGCTGTGGCAGGGTTGATTTCACCTCTGAAAACCAAAAAATACATATCGAAATGCACAGTATACTAAGAGCAAAAAAAGTTATACCATCGCATGGATCATTGGGCTATTGAAGTGCAATTTCAAAATCAAGTAAGTAATGTATCCTGTATGTGAACGATTGATTTCCTTGTGATATTCAGCTATCACTGAATCTATCAACTCCGATTAAACTACCGGTATTTCTGCCCTTAACAAAAACTATCGAGTCGAAAACGAATGCATCGTGTGTTACAAATTTAGCTATGTGCGTGGCATCCACTTCACTTCTTCCACATTCAAGTCGTGGGCTGTTTTGCGAGCCAGTACAAACAAATAGTCGGACAGTCGATTAAGATATTTAATGAGGAGTGGATGAATACTTTCAGCAGCATGAAGCGCCACACAGAGGCGCTCGGCTCGCCTGCAAACTGTGCGCGCCAAATGGCAATAAGATACATGGACATGGCCACCGGGTAATACAAAATGCCGAAGAGGAGCAAGCACCGCTTCGTAGGCATCCATGGTAGATTCTAACAATGCCACATCGGACTCGTGCAGGTCGGGGACCTTTAGCTTTTCGTTTTCAGGGTCGGCTGCCAGTGTGGAGCCAAGGGTAAACAGGCGGTCTTGTATCTGGCGCAAAAGTTGGCGGGTAGCCACATCGGCTTGTGTGTCGGCCAGCAAACCAATCCAACTGTTAAGTTCATCTACGGTGCCATAGGCATCTATGCGCAGTTCACTTTTGAGCACTCTTCGTCCTCCAAAAAGCGAAGTTTCGCCCACATCTCCTGTCTTAGTATATATCTTCATGATTGCCGATTGAAGCGTTGCTTACACATTAAGTGTGTCGGTTTCCACGGCACCATCCCGCAGGCGCAGCACTCTGCGGGCATGGCAGGCAATATCTTCTTCGTGCGTAACGAGGATCACCGTGTTTCCTCCTTTGTTAATGGTTTCAAAAATGTTCATGATTTCGTAGCTGGTCTTGGTATCCAAATTGCCGGTGGGCTCATCGGCCAAAATGATAGACGGATTGTTGACCAATGCCCTGGCAATGGCTACGCGTTGCCGTTGACCGCCTGATAGTTCGTTGGGCTTATGATGCATTCTGTCTTTGAGTCCTACCATTTCCATAACCTCCTGTGCGCGTTGGAGTCGTTCGTTTTTGCCCAACCCGGCATACACCATGGGCAAGGCTACGTTCTCCAGAGAGGATAAACGCGGCAGGAGGTTAAAAGTTTGGAACACAAAACCGATTTCTTTATTGCGCACAAAAGCCAACTCATCATCACTCATACTACTCACCTCGGTACCGTTGAGAATATAAGACCCCGAGGTAGGTGTGTCTAAACAGCCCAGAATGTTCATTAAGGTAGATTTACCCGAACCGGATGGGCCCATAAGTGCCACATATTCGTTGCGATGAATGGAAAGCGACACCCCTCGCAGCGCGGCTATCAGCTGGTTGCCCATAATGTATTCTTTGCTGATGTTGGAAATTTCAATAATAGCTGACACAGAGGAAAATTTACTTCTTAATTACTTTCGGCACTTTAAAATAATCGCTGTCTTTTTGTGGGGCGTTAAGCAAGGCATCGGATTTGCTTACCATACCCTGCACCTTATCTTTGCGCAGCACATTCTTTTCGTCTGTCATGTAAATGAGCGGCTCCACTCCGGTTACATCCACTTCTTCCAGTTTCTCTACCAAATCCAGAATTTTTTGCAAGTCGGTTTTTATCTTCTCCTTATCGGCCGCTTCAAACTCCAGTTTGCTGAGTTCGGCTAGTTTATCTACTAAATCGTTGTCAATTTTCATGATTCGTGGTTTATAAAAACAGGCTCTTCATTTTGTGCCTGCTATGAAATTTACTCGTTTATTTTCGCGAGCCAATATAGAAACTATGACAAAAGAAATTGCGGTAAGTGGCATTCGCCCCACCGGAAAACAACATATCGGAAATTATTTTGGAGCCACCCGCAATTTTGTACAGATGCAGGATTTGTTTAACGGTTACTTTTTTGTGGCCGACTATCACTCGCTCACGACCCACCCCGATGCCAAAGACCTGCGCGAGAAATCGAAAAACATTGCACTAATCTATCTGGCCTGCGGGTTGGACCCCAACAAGTGTGCTCTGTATTTGCAAAGCGATGTGCCTCAGATACCTGAGTTGTATCTCATATTTAACATGATGGCTTATTTAGGTGAACTAGAGCGCGAGGCTACGTTCAAGGAGAAAGTGCGCGAACAGCCCAACAACGTAAATGCCGGGCTACTCACCTATCCCGTGTTGATGACGGTAGACATTATCATTCAAAAGGCGAAGAAGGTACCCGTGGGCAAAGACCAGCAGCAACATGTGGAGATGAGCCGCGATTTTGTGCGCAGATTCAACAATCTGTATGGCGTAGATTACTTTCCGGAGCCGGAGGCATTTTCCTTTTCGCAGGCACTGGTGAACGTGCCCAGCCTGGATGGTGAAGGCAAAATGAGCAAAAGCAAGCCGGAGCACACCTGCATTTATCTGGAAGATGAAGCAGACGTAGTGCGCAAAAAAATGATGCGCATGGTAACCGATAGCGGACCTAAAGAACCGAACGCTGCCAAACCATTAATTATTCAAAATGTATTTGACCTAATGGAACTGGTGTCTCCTTCCGAAACGGTTCAATACTACAACGAGAAGTGGAACGACTGCAGCATTCGCTATGGCGATATGAAAAAACAACTGGCCGAGGACATGGTTACCTTCCTGGCCCCTATTCGCGAAAAGATAAACGAACTGAGTGCGAATGAAAAAATGCTGCTGGAGATACTGGGCGATGGCGGTGCTAAAGCACGGGCCAATGCCGCGCAAACGCTAAAAGATGTGCGCGAAATAGTGGGATTGCAAAAGGTTTAAGCACACTTATTTTTATTAGCATTTCCATAAATTTCTATTTTCGGCACGGACACCCATTCAACTCTGACAACAACATGGCGAAGAAAAAACCGGCACCGGCAAAAAAGCCTGCAAAAAAAGCAGCCCCCTCCAATAAAGTAGCAAAGAAAGCAACGGCTAAACCCACTGCCAAAGCAGCCAAACAACCGGCTAAAAAAACAGTGGAAAAGAAAAGCGCTCCAGCGCCAAAAGCTGAAATCAAAAAAGCAGCGCCTTCCCGTCCCAAAAAACCCATCAAGCATATTGCAATAGCCGGAAATATTGGTGCCGGAAAAACAACCCTCACCAAAATTTTATCAAAGCATTTTGGTTGGTTACCCCACTTTGAAGATGTAGAGAACAATCCTTATCTAAACGACTTTTACGAAGATATGCCACGCTGGAGTTTTAACCTGCAGGTATATTTTCTCAACTCTCGTTTCCGTCAAATTATCGAGATACAGAAAGGAGAAGAAGTGGTGATACAAGATCGCACGATACACGAAGACGCTATGATTTTTGCCCCCAACCTGCATGGCATGGGTTTGATGAGCACCCGCGATTTTGAAAACTACACTAAGTTATTTGAAACTATTTCTTCGCTCATCCGCCCACCCGATTTGCTCATTTATTTAAAAGCCAGCGTGCCTACTTTGGTGAACCAGATTCAAAAGCGCGGACGCGATTACGAAGACAATCTGCGGCTCGACTATATCCGCAGGCTGAATGATTTTTACGAAAAATGGATTTCTACTTATAAAGAGGGGCGCATTTTGGTGATTGATGTGGATGACTGCAATTTTGCCGAAGAAGATGAAGCAAAAGCCGCGGTTATCAACAAGGTAAATGCTGAACTCTTTGGCTTATTCTGATTTCCAACATAGCTTATTGTTACAAAACGCCACTGCACCAAAAAGCGGTGGCGTTTTTTTGTGTGTTATCGTTTTTCTAGCCTATCCTTGCATCCGAAATTAAAATCATGGATCCTAAAAAACTGCGCATACTGGGGCTCTTCATCATTCTGGTGTTGCCGGTGTTGTTCTTCTTAATTTTTCAACCGCTGCGCAAAGTGCCCCGCCCGCGCCTGCCTAAAAAGCTCTTTGCACTGGGAACGCAAGAGCGTATCAACGATAAAGGCGAAAAGGTGATGGATTCGGTATATCACACGATTCCGAATTTAAAACTAGCTACCCATCTAGGCGACTCGATGGAGCTGGACGATTTGCGCGGCACCATTTATGTAGCTGATTTCTTCTTTGCTACCTGCCCCGGCATTTGTCCTAAAATGAGCAGTAGTTTATCAAAGGTGCAAAGCACCTTTGTGAAAGACGACAACTTCAAAATCATCTCC
>CAYQRR010000074.1:7273-9135 GCA_964419635.1 uncultured Chitinophaga sp.
AGACCCCGAAAAAGATACGCTCGATGCGCTGCGTCTGTATGCCGACCGCTACGATGCCATCCCTGGCAAGTGGTATTTTATGCGTTCTTCTAAAAACAATATTTTTCAACTGGCCCGTGATGGATTCTTTCTCACAGCCAAAGAAGATGATGGCACAGGAGAGGAAGCCTTTATCCATAGCGAAAAACTAGTGCTGGTAGACCAGGATGGTATAATCCGGGGTTATTACAGCGGTATTGATAGCACGAGCGTGAACCGAATGATGGGTGATATTGTTTTATTGCTCCGCGCTGCCGAAAAAGGATTCAGCTTCCGCGACCAGAAAAAAACCTCTAAAAAACTCTTTGAAAAATAGTACGTATGAAAGCATGGATGGAGCGAAATGATACCGTAGCCTATCGAATAATTGGAACCCTTTCGGTGGTCGTTTTTGCAGCGGTGGTGGTGTTGAGCCGGGTAAAACTGAACGTAGACCTGGGGTTCAATCCACATATTTTTGCCACTATTAACGCCTGCATTAACACGACCGTCTCTCTCTTACTCGTAGCTGGCCTGGTGCTGGTGAAGCAGCGCAAACTGGAAGCGCATAGAAATGTGATGATGGCGGCTATAGTCTTTTCCTCACTGTTTCTGGTCTCCTATATTGCCCATCATCTTTTTGCCGGTGAAACATCGTTTGGAGGTACAGGGCAGGTGCGTTATTTCTATTATTTCATCCTTATTACCCACATTATTCTGGCGGCAGTGATTCTGCCTTTCATTCTATTAACTGCTTACAACAGCTTGAGTGGCGATTTTGCAAAGCATAAAAAGATTGCCCGCTACACCTTTCCGCTTTGGCTGTATGTGTCCATTACCGGTGTGTTGGTGTATCTGCTCATATCGCCTTACTATTCTTAAGCTTATTACATTTATGCAATGAAAAAACTACTTCCTCTCCTTCTCATTTTCACTATTGCTTTTGCAACACAAAACGTATCAGCCCAGTGCAGTATGTGCCAGGCCACAGCTGAAACCAGCCGCGATGCGGGTTCGTCCAATTCGGAAGGAATTAATAAAGGAGTAATGTATTTGTTCTTTACGCCTTACCTGATTATAGGCACCGTAGGCTACTTTTGGTGGAAGGCCAGAAAAAAAGCGCAGGAACAATAAACTATACCGCCACAGCCCATTCGGCCTTTTGCAATCTGGATTGCAGGAAGGCTATAATCTCTTCTTTACTCTTATACAGGTTGCCGGCATCCACAAAATGATTGGCCAGGGTAGAATAACTTTTGGTCATGAGCAGAAACCACACAAAAAAGAAGTCGATGCCCTTAAAGATAACCGCCCGGTTGCTCACATATTTTTCAATGCTCTGCTGAAACTCCAACGGCATATCGGTCCAGTGCATGTTGGGCTTTAAGTGATGGCCAATATGGTAGCCGTCATTAAAGCAAATTCTGTTATAGCGGGCATTAATACAAGTGAGGCTATTTTTGTAGTTGTTTTCGGGGTCGCTTAAATCAATAAATGCATGCTGACCCCAGTTGCCGGCCATCATTAAAAAGCGATTGATTACAAAGGGCAACACAAACACCACCAGCGCGGCCCGCCAGTTGATGAACAACAAAATGGCACACACTATCATAAAAGTGAGCTCGCCCCGCAGCACCATTTTGAGGTAACGTTTTTTGTTTCTGCGTCTATGATACTCCACCAGCGTTACAAAACCCGAAAACAAAAATAGCGTGAAGTATTTTATGAAATCCATAAAGCTATCTCGTTGATAATGAAGCGTGGAGCTGAGGTCATCTTCCATATTGTTTTCAGCGTGGTGCATGCCAATGTGGTGACCAAAGTAGGTTTCTGGCGATTGCCCC
>CAYQRR010000075.1:0-9134 GCA_964419635.1 uncultured Chitinophaga sp.
AATCCCAAAAAAGAACCTTGTTTAAGGTTCTAAGATGTTTTTTAATGGCTCCCCAGATTGGAAGCGATAGGGCGTTGTTTTGCCAACGGGGAGGCGGGGTATTTCCCTTATCATGTAGTGGTTGAACATATGAATGAATGCATGGTGAAGGCGGGGTGACGATCTTCGATTATTTGTTTAATTTTTTGTTGAAAGAAGTGTCTGAAAGAGTAAAATCCAACTGACATACTAATGCTTTCATACTATGGAAGAAAACAACTCTAAAGAGGAGAAAACAATTGGGCAGAAAATTAAAGCTTGGAGGCTTAAAAAAGAGCTTACTCAAGAGGCTTTGGCCAGAAAAGCCGATATTCCATACACCACTCTAGCTAAGATTGAGAGTGATGTGATAAAAAGCCCAACTTTGCCGACTGCTACCAAAATTGCGGAAGGTTTGGGAATTACTTTAGACGAATTAATCTCTTAAATTATGGCTGTAAAAAAATCAGAACTATATAGCTCACTTTGGAAAAGCTGCGATGAACTTCGTGGGGGCATGGATGCTTCCCAATATAAGGATTATGTGCTCGTGCTTCTTTTTGTGAAATATGTTTCGGATAAATATGAGGGTAAAACCAATGCCCTCATTGAAATCCCCGAAGGTGGCGGATTTATGGACATGATTGCGCTAAAAGGGCAGAAGGATATTGGCGATGGCATGAATAAAATCATTGCTAAATTGGCCGAGGCAAACGATTTGAAAGGTGTTATTGATCAGACCGATTTCAATGATGATACCAAGCTTGGGAAGGGAAAAGACATGGTCGATAGATTGACCAAGCTTATCACTATTTTCGAGAATGAGGCGCTTAATTTCAGCAAAAATCGAGCTGAAGGTGATGACCTCTTGGGAGATGCTTATGAGTATTTGATGCGCCACTTTGCGACGGAATCGGGAAAAAGTAAGGGGCAATTTTACACGCCTGCTGAGGTTTCCCGCATTATGGCCAAGGTGATAGAGATTAATAAATCCAATCGCCAAGATCAAACGATTTATGACCCGACTTGTGGAAGTGGTTCGCTGCTTTTGAAGGCAGCTGATGAGTCTGAAGTGGGTGTGACAATTTATGGGCAGGAAAATGATAATGCAACGGCGGCTTTGGCAAAAATGAACATGATTTTGCATGGTAATCCGACTGCCGAAATCCACAAAGATAACACCCTTTCAAAGCCGTTTTTCAAAAATAACGATGGGAGTTTGAAGACTTTTGATTATGTGGTTGCAAATCCGCCATTTTCCACCAAAGCATGGAGCAATGGTTTTGATCCTGCCAACGATGAATTTAACCGATTTGAGGATGGAATTCCGCCAGCAAAAAACGGTGATTATGCATTCTTTTTACATATTATTCGTTCTCTGAAGTCTACGGGGAAAGGAGCCGTGATTTTGCCTCATGGAGTGCTGTTTCGAGGCAATGCCGAAGCGAACATTCGTCGAAATATCATCAAGAAAGGCTATATTAAAGGAATTATTGGTCTTCCTGCTAATTTGTTTTATGGCACTGGTATTCCCGCATGCATTATCGTGATAGATAAAGAACATGCTCTAAGCCGCAAAGGGATTTTTATGATCGATGCCAGCAAGGGGTTTGTGAAGGATGGAAATAAGAATAGGCTACGTTATCAGGATCTACACAAGATTGTGGATGTATTTAACAAGCAAAGTGAAATACCAAAGTTCTCTCGGGTAGTATCGCTCGATGAAATTGAGAAAAATGAATATAACCTGAATATTCCACGTTATATTGATACGCAGGAAGAAGAGGATGTTCAGGATATTGAGGCACATTTACACGGAGGAATTCCAAAAAGGGATGTTGAGAATTTGGCTAAATATTGGAGTGTTTTTCCAAGCATTCAGGCTGAACTTTTTACAAACTCTTCAAGTTCTGAATATTACAAGGCAAAAGTTGAACCAGAAAAAGTGAGGGAAACCATTGTTGATCATCCTGAGTTTCAGTCATATTCGCAAGGTGTTCGCGGAGAGTTTGCCAAGTGGAAAGAAAAAAATACTCAAAAACTGAAGAATATTGAGGTCGGTGTAAAACCAAAAGAACTGATAGTGGAGGTTTCAGAGGATATGCTCTGCGACTTTGGCAAAGACAGATTGATTGATAAATACGACGTTTATCAAAGTTTGATGAGCTATTGGGCGGATGTTATGCAGGATGATGTGTATATGATCGGCATGGATGGTTGGAAAGCGGAAGTTTATCAGGTGGTGGATGCTAATGGAAAAGCCAAGAAAGATGAGTGGAATTGTGACCTTGTTCCAAAAGACTTGGTGGTTGGCCGCTATTTTAAGGAAGACCAAAAAGCTATTGATGATTTAACTGCGCAGTTAGACGAGATTGCCCGTAAAAAAGAAGAAATGGAGGAAGAGCATGGCGGTGATGAGGGAGCGTTCTCGACATTGGAAAAGATTAACAAAGGAACAGTAAAGGCGCAGATGAAAGAGCTTAAAGATGAGGGGTTACAAAATGATGAGGAGTATCGTGTTTTGAGCGATTATCTACAGCTTTTGGAAGAAGAATCTGAGCTAAAGAAACAAATTAAAGAGGCCGAGAAGGCTTTGGATGCGAAATTGTTGGGTAAATACCGAACACTGACTGAAGCGGAAATCAAAACGCTAGTTGTGGAAGACAAATGGATGGAAGCTTTATCCTTGAATATTGAAGCAGAGTTGGAACGAATTTCTCAAACTTTGTCGCAGCGAATCAAAGAGCTTACAGAAAGATATTCAGTTCCTTTGCCAACTTTGACAGCCCAAACAGAAGAATTAACCAAAAAGGTTGAGGCTCATTTGGTTGAGATGGGATTTAAAATTTAATTTTCTACATATGACTATCAATAACATCTTCGAACAAATAAAAAAAATTAATGAGTATGGACAAGAAATTTGGCGTGCTCGTGATCTTTGGAAAGTTTTGGGATACACCGAATATGGAAAATTTTTACCTGCGATTAATAGGGCGATGAAAGCTTGTGAAGGTAGTGGGCAAGCCGTTGATTTGCATTTCGCTCAGGTGAGCGAACCCCAAAAATCTCGCAATCAATACGGGGAAATTCAGGGGCAAGTGGTAGATGATTATATTCTTTCCCGTTATGCATGTTATTTAATTGCGCAGAATGGTGATCCGAGAAAAGAAGAAATTGCGCTGGCACAGACATATTTCGCCATACAAACTCGAAAACAAGAGGTTCAAGAAGCTTTATTGGAAGATCAGAAAAGATTGATGCTTCGTCAGGAAATGAAGGATCATAATAAGAAATTGGCTGAAGCAGCTGATAATGCAGGTGTCAAAAATTATGGGATCTTCCAGAATTACGGATACATGGGGCTATATGGCGGCCTTGGACAGAAAGAAATTCACCAAAAGAAGGGTTTGAAGAAAAGTCAGAAGATTTTGGATCACATGGGAAGCGAAGAACTTGCCGCTAATCTTTTCCGTGCCACACAGGCGGAGGCGAAATTACGACGTGAGAACATTTATGGCGAACAAAAAGCTAATATGGCTCATCATGAAGTGGGTAAGAAGGTTCGGCAAACGATAAAGGAAATTGGAGGTACAATGCCTGAGGATTTACCGCCTGCGGATGGTGTCAATAAGGCTCAAACTCGCCTTAAAAAGGCGGATCAGAAATTTTTAGAAGATAAGAATAAGAAAAAATGAATAAGATTATCCTAATAAATTTCAGGAATTTACTTAAATGGTTGCAAAAGCCGAGTAGTTTCGCCAATCACAATTGGTATATTGTTTTAAGTTTAATTTTATCAATAGTGGGAGTTGTGATTTCAGCGTGGACATTGTTAGTGCCAGTTTCAAACATCCAAACGGAAATTCAGAATCTGCAATATGATTTTCAGAAAGTATATAATGTTCAAGATGTGAACACCTCTAAATTGAATGGTGGTGATTTAATTAAGAAATACTATGAATATTTAAACAGCAATGATTTTCAAAAAGCTTGTTCTTTGCTCTCCATTAGGATGTGTTCTCTTTATGATGTCGCTGAATTTACCAAGTGGGTTGAGGATAAAAATCGATATTTAACAGTAAAGTTGAGGGATGGTGAGAAATTAGAGAAGGTTTGGTTTTCAGGACAAAGACTGGAAAACACCAACTCTGAAATTTGGTGTGCCAAAACAAGTTTTCAGATGAACTATGAAAAAGAAAATGTAGAGCAAGTTTGGCAGTATACTATTGCAGTTAGGCCAGATGGGAATAAAGAAATAAGAAGAAGTCTTTGTGAGTTTGCAGCGAAAAATGGCGAAAATAGGTCTTCACAAATGGCATGCGATAGTCAGCCAAAGTTTTGTAATGAAAAATAAACATATGACAACTACTACTGTAAAAGCAGGCTACAAAATGACTGAGATCGGGGTGATACCTGAGGATTGGGAAGTGAGTAATTTGGGTGTTATCGGAGAAATTAAAATGTGCAGGCGCGTTTTTAATTATCAAACAAAGCCAATTGATACTATCCCTTTTTATAAAATTGGTACTTTTGGAAAAGAGGCAGATGCGTATATTTCAAAGAGTTTGTATGATAATTACAGAAAGAAATTTTCGTTCCCTAGGAAAGGAGATATATTGATTTCTGCTGCTGGCACAATAGGAAGGACAGTTGTCTATGATGGAAAGCCAGCATATTTTCAAGATTCAAATATTGTATGGATTGATAACAACGAAAATCTGGTTTTTAACACTTATCTTTATTATGTTTATCAGGTTATAAAATACGATACAGAGGGTGGAACAATTCAAAGGCTGTACAATTCCATAATTAAAAATGCAGAATTTGCGAAACCATCAAAAACAGAACAGCAAGCCATTGCCACTATTCTTTCCGATACTGATGAGCTTATCAGTTCGCTTGAGGCTTTGATTGCTAAGAAACGCAGGATAAAGGAAGGGGCGATGCAGGAATTATTGACGGGGAAAAAGCGATTGGCTGGGTTTAGTGGTGAATGGAAGGTAAGGAAGTTGGGAGAAATTGCTGATTTTTATAAAGGTAAAGGATTGCCTAAAAGCGATATTCGTGAAAATGGAAAAAATAAATGTGTGCATTACGGAGAGCTCTTTACACTCTATAAAGAAAGAATAGCCACTATAAAAAGTTCAACCAATTCAATAGAAGGTGCCTTTCTTTCAAAAGAAAATGATGTCTTGATGCCAACTTCCGATGTTACTCCAAATGGGTTGGCAACTGCCAGTTGTATCGGAACATCGGGGGTTGTTCTTGGTGGAGACATCTTAATTATTAGAAGTAAAAACAATGATTTTGATGGAACTTTTGTAGCTTATGGGGTCACATTAAACAGAAAACTAATTATGCAATTAGTATCAGGGTCAACGGTTTATCATTTGTATGGTTCTGATATGGCTAAATATGAATTTCTTTGTCCCCCAACCAAGGAAGAGCAAGAATTTATCGCTCAAATCCTTTCCGATATGGATGCCGAAATTGCTGAGCTTGAGGCAAAATGCGACAAATATAAGCTCGTGAAACAAGGCCTGATGCAAGTGCTTCTTACAGGTAAAATTCGTTTAATTTAATTTAAAAATAAATTTTTTAAGCATGAATATTAATAATCCCAAAGTCGGCCAAATAGAAAGATTAACGCAAGATCGTGTTGTGGAAGTATTTCAGCTTCTGGATTATGAATATCTGGGAAATTGGGAGGAGCGCGAAAACAATTCCTGTATTGAAGAGGATCTATTGCGGAAATTTTTGGTTGCTCAGGGATATAGCGATTCTTTGATCAATAAGGCACTTTATGAACTCAACAAAGTTGCTGGTGATCAGGTGAAAAGCCTGTATGACATTAATAAAGAGGTTTATAGCCTGCTTCGCTATGGGGTGAAGGTGAAAGAGGGAGTGGGTGAAAATACGCAGGATGTTTGGCTGATTGATTGGAAAAATCCTCTCAAAAACCATTTCGCCTTTGCTGAGGAAGTAACTGTGCGAGGGCAGCATGACAAGCGCCCCGACATTGTGCTCTATGTAAATGGAATTGCTCTTGGAGTGCTAGAATTGAAACGTAGTAAGGTTTCTGTTTCCGAAGGAATTCGCCAAAATCTGGACAATCAGAAGAAGATGTTTATTCAGGGGTTTTTTGCCTCAATGCAATTGGTGATGGCGGGAAATGACACGGAAGGTTTGCGTTATGGCACGATAGAAACAGCGGAGAAGTATTATCTGAAATGGAAGGAGGAAGGATATCT
This sequence comes from uncultured Chitinophaga sp., assembly GCA_964419635.1. GTDB lineage: Bacteria > Bacteroidota > Bacteroidia > Chitinophagales > LD1 > Bog-950. Next base: position 6,270 of record CAYQRR010000075.1, read on the forward strand.
GGGAAATATACTCGATGTTAATATCATGCAGCTTTGCAAAAAAGAGCGGTTTTTGGAGCTGCTTCATGATTTTATCGTGTTTGATAAAGGCGTTAAAAAGCTTTGCCGACATAATCAGTATTTTGGAGTGAAGGCAGCGCAGGAATCGCTTCATAAGCGTGAAGGTGGCATTATTTGGCACACGCAGGGGAGCGGAAAGAGTTTGACAATGGTTTGGCTTGCAAAATGGATTAAAGAAAATATCAATGATTCGCGCGTGTTGATTATTACTGATCGGGACGAACTGGATGATCAGATTAAAAAGGTGTTTGTTGGGGTTGATGAAGTAGATATGCACAGAACCACCAGTGGTAAGGATTTGTTGAATCAGCTGAATACAAAGGAAAAAACATTGATTTGTTCATTGGTGCATAAATTCGGTGGGAAAGAACAGGATGGTACGGATGATTATATCGCCGAGCTAAAGCGAAACATGCCGAAAGATTTCAAGGCCAAGGGCGATATTTACGTTTTTGTGGATGAATGCCACCGTACGCAATCAGGCAAACTTCATGAGGCTATGAAAGAGATTTTGCCCAATGCTGTATTTATTGGTTTCACTGGTACTCCGCTACTTAAAAAGGATAAACAAAAGAGTATCGAAATTTTTGGAAAATACATTCATACTTACAAATTTGATGAAGCGGTTCGGGACGAGGTTGTGCTGGATTTGCGTTATGAGGCTCGTGACATTGACCAAAAGATCACTTCGCAGGAAAAGATTGATGCGTGGTTTGAGGCTAAAACGCGTGGTCTGACAGATTTTGCAAAAGTGGAACTTAAGAAAAAATGGGGAACTATGCAAAAGGTTTTAAGCTCACTTTCACGTTTAAACAAAATTGTGTCAGATATTTTGTTGGATTTTGAAACCAAACCAAGATTGCAGGATGGCAGCGGGAATGCCATGTTGGTGGCGGGAAGTATTTATGAGGCATGCAAATATTACGAGATTTTTCAGAATCATGGTTTTAAAAAATGCGCGATAATTTCTTCGTACAATCCAAATGTTGCCTCCATTAAGGGTGAAACGACTGGCGAAGATGAAGAATCGGACAATCTGAAGAAATATGAGGTTTATAATCGCATGATCAAACAGTGGTTTAATATTCCTGAAAACAAATCGCTATCCGATAAAGATGTGGAAAATTTTGAGGATGAAGTGAAGAAAAAGTTTATTGATGAACCTGGGCAAATGAAACTTTTGATCGTGGTTGATAAGCTTTTGACTGGTTTTGACGCACCATCCGCGTCATATCTCTACATTGATAAAAACATGCAGGATCATGGGCTGTTTCAGGCTATTTGCCGTGTTAATCGTCTCGATGGCGAAAGTAAGGAGTATGGCTATATTGTGGACTATAAAGATCTTTTCAAAAAACTGGAAAATGCGGTTGGCGACTATACTTCAGAGGCTTTTGATTCCTTTGAAAAAGAGGATGTTGAAGGCTTGCTCAAGGATCGCTTGGTAAAAGGTAAAGAACGTCTTGATGAGGCATTGGAGGTTGTAAAGGCTTTGTGTGAGGGTGTGGAAGCTCCAAAGGAGTCTCCGCAATATATTGGCTATTTTTGTGGAGATGATTTGAAGGCCAATGAACAAAAGCGTGTACAGCTCTATAAAACAACCGCTTCACTTATTCGTGCTTATGCCAACTTGGCCAATGAAATGAAGGAAGCTGGGTATAGTGATGAGGATGCTTTGCGGATCAAAAAGGAAGTTGAATATTTTAGCGATGTTCGAGAGGAAGTACAGCTGGCTAGTGGTGATTATATCGATCTCAAGGCTTATGAGCCTGCTATGCGCCATTTGATTGATGCTTATATCAGCGCTGAGGAAAGCAAAAAAGTTTCGGCTTTTGATGATATGAGCCTTTTGCAATTGATTGTGGAAAGAGGCATTGATGAAGCTGTAAAAGCCCTGCCTCGCAGTATTGGCAAACACAAAGAAGCAATTGCGGAAACGATTGAAAACAATATTCGAAAATTAATTACTGATGAGCAGGCAGTGAATCCGAAGTTTTATGAAAGAATGTCGATTTTGCTTGATGAACTGATTGACGCTCGGCGTAAAAAAGCAATCAACTATCAGGAATATTTGAAGCGCATTGTTGAGTTAACAAAGTTGGTAAGAGGTGACGAAAAAGAGTCGAGCTATCCGAAAACAGTTGATACAAAAGCTAAGAAAGCGCTTTATGACAATCTCGGCCAGAATGAAGATTTAACCAATTCCATTGATGCAGCTGTGAGAAGTACGAAGAAAGATGGGTGGCGAGGCAATCGTATCAAGGAGCGCGAGGTAAAGAATGCTTTACGCGCATTTGTGCAGGAAAGTGATCTTGAACGAGTCTTTGAACTTATAAAAAATCAAGATGAATACTAAAGTCATTCATAGTGAAATGCTGGTTGGGAATCTGCAGGTAAGCGTCTTGAAAAAGGCGGTGAAAAACCTGCATCTTAATGTGTTGCCGCCTCACGGGCGAGTGCGCGTTTCCGTGCCACCAAGCATGAATGACGATGCTGTACGGGTTTTTATTGCCAGCAAATTGCCATGGATCAATAAGCAAATTGAAAAGTTTAAGAATCAGGCTCGTGAGACTAAACGAGAGTTTATTGAAGGAGAAAGTCATTATTTTCAGGGCAAACGGTATTTGTTACACATCGTGGAAACTGAAGGGCGTTCAAAAATTGAAATACGGAATAAAAAGTTTCTGGATTTGTATGTTGCCAAGAAATCAAGCAAGTTACAAAAAGAGAAGATTTTGGAGAAATGGTATCGAGCTGAATTTAAAAAGCTGATTCCTGAAATGGTGGCAAAATGGGGAAAAATTA
>CAYQRR010000076.1:0-9006 GCA_964419635.1 uncultured Chitinophaga sp.
TCTGTATTGGAATGGTAGGTATACTTCAGATGCGCTCATACAATTTCACCCTTACCAGTCCGGGAGTATTTCTATATATCAATCTGTCATTTTTGTATCGGTGGCCGTTACACCGGTGGTGATTTATTTCCTGCTTGGCGAAAGCCTCCGCTACCTTGAATTAAAGACCTCTACACTTATAAAAAGCATCCTCTCATTGGGCATAACCTTGCTTTATTATGGCCTGATGCCACAACTAGCCGAGGGGATTTATTGGTATGTTGGAGTCGTTAACTACCATTTTGCCTCACTTGCTTTAATTACAATGTTGGTTTTACTTTTAGCTTCTCTTCAGTCCAAATCCCGGTTAAAACTGCGAGTGCTACAAGGTGCCATCATTTTGCTGATGGTATTGTCAGTAGGTTTCAATGAGATTGCTGCAGTGATTATTCCCAGCGCATTGTTCTTCCTGTTCATCACAGGTTATTTGGCAACCAGGCGGCTAAATCCATTTCTCTTGCTTTGTTTGGTAGTGGCATGTTTATCGGCTGCTGCGGTTTTTTTTTCACCGGGTAATTTTTTCAGACTGAATGTAGCTTCGCATTCCATGAGCCTGTGGCAGAGTATTTATTTTTCGTTTTTACAGAGTATTCGCTTCTTTTTCCGGTTTGCTTTCAATCTTCCTGTTTTACTGGCTAGTCTGTTCGTTTTTATGGCAGGTGGTGAAGCCAAGAGGAAAGTCGGTTTGCCGGTTGTATATTTTGTTGGCAGCCTGTTCCTTCTTTTTGTGGCAGCATTGCTACCTTATTTAGCCATGGGGCAGTTAGGGCAGCATAGAACATATAATTATGTCCTTCTGATTTTTCTCCTTTGTTGGTTCCTGTTTATTTTATCGCTACGGCAGTCTCATTACTTTCCGTTCCTTGCTAATTTTCAATTCACTTCCGGCAGGAAAATTGCATTTGGCTGTATGATGGCTGGTTCCATTCTTTCGTTTGGTAATCTTCCAGCTATTTGCAGGGATATACACAACGGCAAACTAACCCATTATCGAAACGATTTTGCATGCCGTGAATATCAGCTATTAAAATCACCTTCTGCCGTCTATCCACTTGAACACACTTCTGCTTGTTTACTTATAACGGATGCTAAAGGGGATACCGCTTTTTTTGCCGATAAGTGTATGACTCGTTATTATGAGAAAAGACAACGCATGAAGTAGTTAGTTGCTGTAGAATAAAAACCGCAGAAACAAAATGTGTCTACCTTTTGGATTACGTGAATAATCAAGAATGATGGAGCCTAAATGTTCATTTTTAAACTCCAAATCCGGGAGCAAAGAAGATTCTTTGTTTGGCAAACACACGGAGTTCCATCCTTCACTACTTTTAAAACTATCGGATAATCTCTTTTCAGCCTCCTTGTAGGCTTTTTTAAATGCACTGTCCGTCACATCCGATTCTGCAATGATAGATACAAAATCAAGTTGAGAGGTGAGGAAAGGATAGCTATAAAGCATGTTGAGTCTTTCGCCCGGAATTTTTATTGAGGTAGAGTAACAATATTTATAGTTCCAGAAGTTGGATAATCTCAACTCTTTATTTTTCAGAGTAGATAATCCATTCCCTCGATAGGTTTCAAAAACCTGTAAAATTGCAGACTTGAAAGAGCCGGAAGGGGCTAATGAGGATTCCTCTTTCCGTTCGTTTTTATTGGGTATGATTTTGTCCGGCAGGTTAGCGGAATCTTTGCTTTCTCTTTTAGGCACATTAACCGGACTTACTACAATATTGCTTTTGTCGTTTTTGAAAAACTTCAACCATTTAATGTGATTGTTGCTGTTATAGCCTATTAAAACGCTTAGTCCGGCAATCTGATACAGATGGTCATTGCCCTCCTCGGTGGATACGCAATTCATTTTGCTCGCCACAGTACTGTAACCATCTAGTAGTGAAATGCCAAAAGGGAGCTTCGATGTACAATGATTAAAGTTCTTGTAATCATAACCGGCAATAACGATGGTATCTATCCGTTCGTCTCGCAAATTTTCTTTGATGAGTATTCCCCCGTAAGTATTGCTCAGCTGCTTATCCAGCAGCCAAAAATCGCGGAACTTTTTAAACTCCTTGCTATGAACGCTCTTTCCAAGGATAGAGTAAAGGTAATCGCCAGTAAATTCCTGCGCCCGTAAGCAAACGGATGCAATAATACAGTAGGAGAGCAGCGCAATTCTAATCAAAGGAGAAGGTTTGAGGGCAAGCGAACCAATTTCATATTCATCAGTATCCACCTAAATATTTCCGAATGCCCCATTCTGCTGCGAGCAGCGCGAGTAAAAGGAAAAATATCCATTTTAAATTAATGGCACTTTCCGTTTGAAAGGAATCATACATCACCGGTTTCAGCGTATTTTTTGCGTCAATTTCAGCAGCAATATTCATCGCATCGTTTAAGTGGTGCATATTGCCATTATGTTGTGTTGCCAGTTGGTAAAGAACCTGATGGTCTGCTGTGGTCCGCATTTCTTCCAATTGCAAGGGGCTCACCGAAAATTTTCCCGATGTGGAGAGATTACCATTTCCCATTTTTGCATTGGCGGTGTAGGAGTAATTTCCCGGTGCAAAAAAGCCGGCATTTAAACTGTAGGCGTTTTCTGTTTTGCCTAACGTAAATTCTTGCACTTTTCCGTCTTCACCAGTTATCTTTAATTGAATGTCTTGTTGATTAACTAACTCAAAATTGGAGTTGTATAGCTGTGCTTCAAACAACACGGCTTCATTATCCTGAAAAATACTTTTTGCTGTGCTCACCCGAAATGGGCGTTTGTCTGTTTTTACAGATAAATATTGAACTGTTTTATTGATGAGCTCATTGGTGGCATCTTGATTTTTGTTCAGCAAATAATCATGCATGCGCCACTTCCATATTCCTTCCCCGCAGATAACACCAACTTTATTGTCGGCTGTTTCATTCAATACCCATAGCGGAAAGTCGGTTTGCACTGAATTGATCTTTTGGTATAAGAGCACGCGGGACGAAGGGTTAGTTATGTAGTCGCCAAAAAAGACGGAATAAGGCGGCAGTTTTTTAATCGTTTCTCCTGTTTTTTCACTGATAGTAAACAACGAAAAGTCGTTGTCAACGACCGATGTCACATCATTGAATTTATCCTGATTGCCTCTGAATGAAATTGCATTCTGTGATTTCACAAAATCCTGCATGGATGTTTGCGAGCCGATAACAAACAGAGTGCTTTTCTTTAAGTCTCGCGCTTCTTTCAAAAGGGTAGCTATTTTGTGTTCAGTGGAGGGCAGTTGATGTAAGATAATCAAGTTATAATCGCGGACTTGTTTGGTTAAGTCAGCAGCCAGTTCTACCTCTACTTCGTAGTTTTTATTTGTTTCAATCGCTGATTTTAACGCGGCAATATCCGGGTGTGGCGAGTGCGCCACCAAAAGAATTTTTTGCCTACCATCCAGCACTTCCACAAAGATATCGCGTGTGTTGTTCTTGTAAGTTACTTCTCCTTCAGTGTTGGACAACACAATTCGATAATGAGCAATACCGGTTTTTTTTGCCGGCAACACAAAGTCGCAGCTGGAAAAACTATTGTTGCTGCTGTAAGAAATATCTTTCTGTTGCAATAGCTTTGAGGATTCGTTTACCTCATACACACTTAGCTTCGTGTTTCTTCCGGATAAATTATTGGCTTCAATTTCTGTTTTAAGATTGAAATTGTCGTTTAGGTAAACTATCCTGTTAAAATAGGCTCCTGTAATTTTTTGATCTCTTTGAATCGTTGTATCTCCGAGCGCAATAGTATAAATAGAGTAACTTGACTTAGCAGCCGCATATACCGGATTAACGCCTTTATTATAGATTCCATCACTGGCTATAATTAAAGCTCCCAGATTTCTATTGTAAAACAAATCATTGATATCATCCACCGCACCGCTAAGGTTACTGCTCTTATCGGTATAGGAGAAATTGATACCGTTTTTTAGCAGGTCCCCGGCCGAAAACTCAGCGACCTCATATTTCTTACTTAGCTCGCTTTTGAGTTGGGTTAATGTTTTTTCATAAAGCGCAGTGTCCTTTTTAAGTCCTTGTTTTATTGACTCGCTGTTATCGTGTACAAGCGCAACAATCGGTTTATAAATCTGCGTATTTCTGGTTTTGAGGAATGGCGAAAGCAGCAACGTTGCCAAAACGGTGACCGCCAAAAAGCGGAAAATGGCCATCGCAATTTTCCACCGGTTACTGCTTGCTTTTTGATCTCCAAAATTTTGTTCCCTGTAATACAGCAAACTCGCATAAGCGACACCGGCTAATACACACAGAAGAATAAACCATATTGGATATTGAAAAGAAATCGATGAGTTCATAAATAGTTTATCGGTTCATACCACCACACACGCTTAATACTTGCCCACTAATATAGGTAGACATATCACTAGCCAGGAATAAAGCAGCGTCCGCCACCTCATCGGCTAGCCCCATTCGTTTCATCGGTATTTTTTCTAGAATAGAATTTTTCAGCGATTCAGCCAGCACGTCCGTCATATCTGTTTGTATAAATCCCGGGGCAATGGCATTGCATCGGATATTCCTCGCCCCAAACTCATCTGCTATAGATTTCGTAAAACCAATAATGCCCGCTTTGCTGGCTGCATAGTTGGCTTGGCCGGCTTGTCCCTTTTCGCCCACAATAGAAGTCAGATTAATAATGGATCCTGATTTATTTCGCAACATTGTTTTTGAAATATGCTTAGTCAGGTTGAAAACTGATTTCAGATTTGCGTCTATCACTTCATTCCATTGCTCTTCGGTCATTCTTAGGAGCAAGTTATCGCGAGTAATACCAGCATTGTTTACCAATATATCCACCTGCCCAAAATCGCTCATTACGCTTTGAATAAGCTGTTCACTTTCCTGATAACTGCCTGCATTGCTTTTATATCCTTTTACTTTTATATCAGTGTTTTTGAATTGTTTCTCGAGTTCCTGAGCCTGACTGTCGCTATTCATGTAAGTAAAAGCAACAGAGCAGCCATTACCGGCAAACTTCTCTGCTATGGCTCGGCCAATGCCTCTGCTCCCCCCCGTAATTAATGCAGTTTTACCTTTCAATAACATGTTGCCGATTTTGAACAAACCTGCATAAAAAAAATCATTCCTGCTGGTTTAAATATCACCAGCTGATTTCACTCAACGCATTTATAGGTTGAATACGGATTTTTTCTTGACTAAAAACCAGAAAGGTTAAACAGCATGACTTTCATCAAATTGATTTGGTGAATTCGATTCGGGTTTTAGATTTGCCCCATTATTTATTTAGAACAAATCTAAACAACCAGCCTTGCACCAATGAAAAACTTATTCATTTTTATCTTCTTCTCCCTCTTTGTATTCCTTTTCAGTTCTTGTAAAAAAGAACCTAGCGGGTATGATATTCCAAGTAACTACAATTTTAATAATGTTGATTACAGTGGCCAGACCTACCGCTTAGCTATGATCACTGCTTTGGTTAACGAGGTTAAAAAGGGCAATACCCCCGGAACGACTGTAGATGCTGCGCTTGCCAAAAATATGTATAGCAATACCGGCAACCCCTTTACCAACGACACGCTCAATTTAAGCGGCAAGCAGTTAAAGGACAAAACTTTTTCTGCTGACCAATCGGTGTTAGAGGCATATATAGAAGCAGCTTCCATTGCCAGCGCAGCCAATGTTACGGCCACTAACGGTACAGCAGGTATTGTTACCAATGGCACTAAAAACTACTTGCTGGATGCCAACGGAATTGAATACAAAGAAGCCGTGGAAAAAACCTTGCAGGGGGCATTGGTTTATTATCAGATGACTGCAGTCTACCTGAGCGAAGACCAAATAGGTGCACAAGTTGCATTAGCTGACCGTCAACACCACTGGGATGAAGCATTCGGTTATTTTGGTGTACCTGTTGATTACCCTGCTAACACCACCGGGTTGCAGCATCTGGGCAAATATGCGAATGACCGCAATGCTTTGTTGGGCAATTCAACTGCTGTAATGAACGCATTTATCAAAGGTCGTGCAGCCATTAATAATGCCGATAATGCTACCGTTAATGAACAGGTGGTTATCATTCGTGAAAATGTGGAGCGTGGTGTTGCCGGTACATCCGTTCACTATATCAACAGTGCATTGGCAAATATCAGTGATGCTCCTACTTTACACCACAACCTCTCTGAGGGATATTTTTTAATAAAGTCGCTGAAGTATAATCCTGCCAAAAAAATCAGCGATACACAAATCCAAACTCTCATCAATTATTTCGGAGGAAATTTCTACACCATCAGCACCACTGATTTACAAGCAGCCAAAGATTTACTCAGTAGCATCTATGGCTTTGATGCGGTGAAAAATCAACTATAAACTATGCAGACATTTAAAACTGTTATTGTCTGTTTTTGTTTAGCGCTCGTTTGTGGCTGCGTAGAAAAAAAGAAAGATAATTTCGACCGCACTGGCCTGCTTAATAATTTATACAGCAACATTATCTATCCCGATTATCAGGCATTTCAGAGTTCTGTCGCGTCATTTCAAGCATCGGCTGATGCCTTTGTTTTGAATTCCGATGCTTTGCATCTTGACTCATTGAAGGCAGCCTATTTAAACGCGTATACATATTTTCAGGCGGTAGAAGTTTACAGTTTCTCCATAGCTCCAGATTTGCGTTCAGAGCTCAACACCTTTCCACCAGATACTAACCAAATCAGTTTAAACATCACTACGGGCAGTTATGATTTAACAACGGTAAATAATATTCGCGCAAAAGGTTTTCCGGCAGTAGATTTTTTGTTGTTCAGCAAAAGCAGTGCAGAAACGGTTGCCGACTTTGCTTCCATGGACCGCAAAAATTACCTGAACGATGTAGCGCAGGATATTAAAAATAAAGCAAATCTTGCCGCTAGCGGTTGGAATAACTTCGCACCTGATTTTGTAAGTGCCAATGGTAACGATGTGGGGAGTTCGGTAGCTATGTTGGTAAACGATTTGAGCTTTGCCGCGGAGCGTAATCGCAGAGAACGAGTGGGTAATGCGTTAGGTTATGTGGGGGTTATTTCCGGAGGCAGTGTAGCACCAACTGTAGTGGAGGCGTATTACAGCACAACTTCCAAAGAACTATTAGTGGAAAATTTACAGCGCCTAAAAAAATTGTATGAAGGAGGAAGCGGACAAGGATTTGACGATTACTTGGTTGGAATAAATGCTGATTACAATGGAACTCCGCTTGCTACTGAAATTTCAAATCAGTTTGACAAAACAATTTTATCGGCACATAATGTTCCTGTAGCTTTTTCCAGTGCAGTTAATTCGCACAATGCCGAAATGCAAATGCTGTTTCTGGAACTAAAAAAACTTACGGTGCTGTTGAAAGTAGATATGAGTTCGAACCTCGGAGTGATAATTAACTATAGCGATAATGACGGGGATTGAAAAGCTAAAAACATCTTTATTCAAAGAAACGTCAGCATCACCGCTCGTTTTATTTCGCTTCGCTTTCGGTATGATGATGTTTTTTTCGCTGGTACGTTTTGCTTCAAACGGCTGGATAGACGCACTTTACATTCAACCTAATTTCTTTTTTACCTATTATAGATTTGAATGGGTAAAACCACTGAACGCAACGGGCATGTATGCGGTGTTTGCAGTAATGATGATTACATCGTTGCTTGTTGCGCTCGGAAAATTGTATCGCCCAAGTGTTATTACTTTTTTTTTGCTTTTTACCTATGTGGAATTGATTGATAAAAGCAATTACCTCAATCACTATTACTTCATAAGCATCATTTCATTTTTACTTTGCATTTTGCCTTCCCCTTCTAAGGATGTTGTTCCTCGTTGGGCCATTCTGACCTTGCAATTGCAAATGGCTGTCGTCTATTTTTTTGCGGGCAGTGCTAAAGTAAATGCCGACTGGTTGCTCCATGCCATGCCGCTCAAAATATGGCTGTCATCCAAATCTGATATGCCTTTGATAGGAAATGTAATGACTCAAGATTGGGTAGCATATCTTTTCAGCTGGTGCGGAATGTTATTTGATGTGTGCATTGCATTCTTTCTCTTCAATAAAAGAACTGTCTGGTATGCTTATGGTGTTGTGGTGATTTTTCATGTGCTTACGGCTATATTATTTCCAATGATTGGCGTTTTTCCTTTCGTCATGATTGTTTGCGCCACCGTGTTTTTGCCTTCCCCATTTCATGAAAAGCTGGTAAGTATTTTTGGTATTAGAACTCAGAAGTCAGATTGGAATTTCAATCTTCAATCTTCACCCTTTAATCTTCAATTTGCGATTATTCCGGTTCTCGCTATCCACTTCGCTATTCAAATTTTGCTCCCACTTCGTTCGCATTTGTATCCCGACAATCTTTTTTACCACGAGCAGGGTTACCGTTTCAGCTGGCGGGTAATGTTAATGGAGAAGGCGGGAGTAGTTTTTTTTCGCGTAAAGAACACTGACGGAAAAATGGTAGAGATAAACAACAGTATATTTTTAACTGTTCAACAGGAAAAACAAATGAGCACACAACCCGACATGATTTTGCAATTTGCTCAGTATCTAAATCAATACTACCACACTTCTGAAGTTTATGCCGAAGCTTACTCAACTGTAAACGGCAAAGGCAGTTGTTTACTGATTGATCCGAATACAAACCTCGCACAAATGCAGGATGATTTTTCTAACAAAAACTGGGTGTTGGCGGCAAAATGAAATATCTTTTTTTTTGCTCCCTTATTTTTGTATTCAGCGCATCACAAGCAAAATATTTCTCTATCACCGGCAAGGTAGTAAATGCAGAAACACACCAACCTATTTACAATTTGGTGGTAGAGTTAGAACCAGTAGAAACAAAAACACGGACAGACAGCGGAGGCACCTTTTCATTCTCTAATCTTTATCCGGGAAAATATAAAGTGGTATTCAAGAGTATGTTTTTTGAACGGAAACTGCTTTCTGTTGAAGTTGTGGATGGACAT
>CAYQRR010000077.1:0-8991 GCA_964419635.1 uncultured Chitinophaga sp.
GTGAAAATCTACCGGATTTTCCACAAAATCTAAAGGACGATCGGTGCTACCTTGTACCACCGGCCGTATCTGTGCAGTGGCTAAATTATTGACGGTGATGCGTGTGCTGCTAGTAAAGCTCTTGGTATCTACTTTAGGCAATTCTTTAATGCCGTGAAGTTGATAGCCGCTGTAAAACTGAAAAGAAAACAAAAGAAGAAGTGATGCATACAATACGGGCCTCCATTTACCCGTTTTTCGGAGGTAAATAAAAACCCCAATCAACAAGGGGTTGATGTAAATTAAGGGGTCGGTATATATCCCATGCAAATATTCATACCATTTCCAAACAGCAATGACAATATAAATCGCGAACCCAACCCAAGAGAGGCGGATGTATCGCTTATCGTATAAACCGGCAAATGGCACGATGAGCAGCCACCAAAAATTTCCAATAACCAAAATATCTTTTACGGCTAGTGCCAGTAAAATAAGCACCGCCCCTATTCTATGCCATTTGCTACCGCCATATATAAACAGCAGTATGCTGCACAAGACCAGCGGCATGTATGTGTTAGAATTAGCGTGGCTGATGGTATAAAAGCTAAAAAAATGTATGGCAGTAAAGAGGAACATACCAGGCAGTAAATACCGAGCATCGAGGCGGGTGTGAATGATTACCAAAAACACGGAACACACAAAGATAACGAGCGGATTTAGGAGTATAAAACCGCCAATAATGGCGGCTAACGCTAGTTCGTACCAGAAGAGCCAGAAAAGATTTTTAAAACTGAACAGCTGTGTTTGTGTTGGCAAAATTGCGTGGTGATGCACGGTGTCGGGTTCTTGACTGGGCTTAAAAAGATGCCAAAGTCTTGCGGCTGTAGCTTTTAGGAATTGTGTTATCTGGTTCAAGGACTGATTCATGAATTGCCTCCACCGGCCGTGTCGGGTGTTGTATAATATCCATAAACCTATCACTCCCACTGCGGCCAACAAAACAATAATCCAGGTTTGCTTGGCACTGGCAAAAAGAACCACCAATAAAAAGAGGATTAAAAAAAGCAGTTGAGACACAAGCAACCGGGTGTCGGTAAGCAAAACCAAACTCACCGGTATAAGTGCGGCAAAAGAGGCCATGGTGGTTTTACCAAGCATTGCTGCAAAAAAGAAAACTGGTACCAATATAAAATATAGCCAACCTTTTATTTGATGGACCTTGAGCGCTGCGATGGCGGCCAAGAGAACCAACATGAGCCCTAATATTTCATCGCGATTCTTGATACTGCTTACCACCTCGGTGTGCCCCGGATGAACGACAAAAAGCATTGCGGCCACAAAAGGAAACAAAGCGCCCTTTGACTTAAACATACGTTGAAACCAAAGCAAAACAAGCCAGCAAACTACACCATACAGCAAGGTGTTAATCAAATGACTGACGCCTGGTTTGTCGCCAAATAAACTATGCTCGATGGCAAAAGTAATAAGTACTAATGGGCGATAGTCATAGCTATAACCCATATTATCGCTGTAGTACGGTGACTTTATTATATCAGGTATTGCACTTATGCCCCGGGCGGTAAGGCGATGCTGCATAGTCACCAACTCATCGTCCAGATTGTAACTGAAAGTTACTGTGCTGATATACAATAAAACGGCCCAGGCCACCACCACATACCGCTGAAAATTCGGCTGCATGAGGCGTTCTGTAAAAGGTAGTGCAAGTGCTATTGTTTTTGTTTTCGTCTTTGCCATGCGAGGGCTAAATAGGTAAAAAATTGCCAACTACAGACCACGGTCGGTTGCCCACTGCCACAAAGTCAACTTTAGGCGGTCTATAGGCAGATAAGGAACATACATGGCCTCTTTGGATATAGAAGGATTAAATTTACGGATACGGTTCATGTATTGCTCAAAGAGGGGGATGAGCAAAGGGTCATTTTGGTCCATTATTTCGCGTATAGTCGTAGAATTAAAGTGAACAAACACCACCGGGAATTGGCCGTTAATAATCACCTGCCCATCTACCATACTTCGTTTACATAAAGTGCGATTCCATTCGGCTACATTACAACCTTTGTGTTGCACGATATGTGCAAGCGGGTCTATGATTGGAATGAGGTCTAAATATTTTTGATCGTCAAATAGACCTCGCCACCTATTTTTTTCGCATCGGTATAGGCAACTTTCGGCCCACCAGGCCAATGCAGCATCTCCAGCCTTAGAAGCTCCGGCAAATCCGGCATTATAGAGGCCGACTCTAAAATTAGCTTCCAGCCAGTTTTGTTTTTGTTGGGGACTGCGCTCGTAATGATGCGGTGTAAGCAAAAATGAATGCTGCGCAAGCAAGTCAAACAAAAATGTATAGTCGCTATAAAAGCAAATATCATTATCGACATAGAGCACACGCTCCACTCCCTGCTCCGCCAACAGATAATTCATAAAAGCCGGCTTCAGACTCCATCGCAGAGCATCTTTGTGCCGCGCATATTTCTTTTGAATGGCTTGGGCAGTTTCCCCTACCAAATCGCACAGCTGGTAAGTGATAATATGCTCCTGTGGCTGCGGATAAATGAGACGGGCATCCGTACATAGCAAATGTAGCCGACAATCATATCCCTGAGCAGCCATGGAATCAAACAAGGCGTACGCTTTATACAGATGATCGTGCGTACTGATGGTGCAGAAGTGGTAGGTCATGCTTGGTGGTGTAAAGGTATTATTTTAAGCCTTGCTTTTGCCCAGCGCCTAAACATGCACGAATAGCTGGCGTACATCTATCTTAGCCTGAAAACATCTTTTACTAAGCCGTTGTTAACCCAATTTTGAAAAGAGCCGGAGGAGATCACAGTCGGCCAATAGACCCGCAGTTTACATCGGCAGCGCCACTGGGCCCAAAAACTGTATCGCCAAGGTAGCTTTATGCTTCACCAGCGGGGCCTTACACTTCGCAAGCGGAGTCTTACATACCGCCAACGAAGTCTAAAGCTGCTCTGGCGGTGTGTAATGCGTTCTTTAGCTAAAAAGATTGGGTAAAAAATAGAGGGGGTAGAGGAACAGCGGTTTGCCGAGGCAGCGGAGAAAGCGAAGGCCCATGCTAATCCATAATAACTGCGTATATCGCTCTTCTCTAGTGCCGGAGGCATCAGTGGGTAAGCAGATGTCTTTTCTGCATTTCGGCCATCAAGTTGGTGGCATAAATATGATACCCTTCGCCATTATAGTGCCTGTCATTCTTATAAGAGTAGCGATACACCTTGGCATGGGGCATGGCCTGTCGCATGGGAGGATACATGTCCACACAAGGGGTAGACGCCCGTAGGTTGAGCCGAAGCTCCGCATAGCCTGTATCCACCAGGCGATTAAAATCGCTGGTGACAATAGATTCTATATCGCCCGGTGAAGGCTGTAGTACCACCACCAAGCGGGTGTTCACAGAGGCACATAAGCTATCTAATCGATTATAAACACGGGCAAAACCTATTGCTGCTTGTCGGCAGTTTTGTTCAAACTGCGGTTTTGTCAAAAACATATTGCCATAAAAGTACCCCCCCAGTTCACACACCATCATGCGGGCAATATGCGAATGCTCATAAAAAGATTCAAACCAGGGTCCTTGTTTATAGCGGCAGGTGCCGTTGGGCAAAAAACGTTCTTCGCCTCCTCGAAATGCAAAGTCTGTAAAATCGGAGGCATTGACCGAGGCTACTACCCATTGAGGTTTATACATGAAGAGCTTATCGACAAATAGTCGCTCATCAAAAAAAGGGTCGCTGCCCGATGAGCCGGCATTAAATACCACCACAGGTTGGCCGGCCTGGCAAAGCAGGCCCTCCAGCAGGTGAGGCCAACTGCTGTCGTAGGGAGCACCTACACCTTCCGTAAAAGAATCTCCAAGAGTTACTATATGCAAAGCCCCCTCGGAGGCTAATACGGAGGGTTCTCGCTCCCGCACCCCGATAGAATTAGTAGTATACAGGTATCTAAAATCGCTGTTATCTAACCAGAAACGATGCTTGAGTAAATGAGTATGGTAATGGCTGTTGGTGGTTTTGTTATAATAGCTTTGGTATCCCTGCATCGTTTTCTCGGAATAAGTATAGTACAGCCCAGTTAGGCGCAACACCAACTCAAGAGTCACCAACCCTACAATCAACTGAACAGCCAAGAAGGTTAACAGCCTGAAAAAATTAGTTCGATACATGACCAGGGGTGTTTTCAATGGGGCCGTTTTTTACACGGTTTTCTGTCCATTGCCAAAACGGTGACGAAACATCTGCAAAATTGTGATACAGGTGAATAAGTGCTGGACGCAGAAAGGTGCTGCCATTGTTATCGGTAAACGCATACTCATCTACGATTCGGGTACCATCTGCATAAGGATCTGCCAAAAAGTTAAACTCTTTAATGAGGGGATTGGCATTTTGCAGGCCGTATTTCCATACCGTGGCAATGAGCGTACCCTGGTCGCGGGTTTTCCAGTAGGGGTCTTTTAAAATATCCATAGTATACTGGTGCCAGGTATCCATAAAAGAGTGGCTCTTTTCATTAAACAAAAAGACCCCACCGTTCCAGTGCTGCCAATTGTTTTGATTTATATGAATACCGAATTTTTTTTCAATAGCAGTATGCAGGTGATTGCACTCGCTCAGGTAAATATTAAATCCGTCAGGAGTTTGCCAATACTCCCCCTTTTCGTTCCAGGTAAGGTTAAGCACATCACTTACATGGTCGCGCAGGCGATAGTCATAGTTCAGCTCATGTCCGTCTTTTGTTACCCAACAATCTTTGTCTACGTCTAAATAATACTCCCGGTCAATCCATACTTTCGTATAGCCCAACTTGAGCTTAACTGCAAAAAGAAAATTGCGCCAACGGTTTTGCGCCAACACCTCCATGCGCTTTTTCCACTCTCGCTCGAGTTGCTCTGTGACCTTTTTGCGCATTTCGTAATGGCGGTCATACTCCTCTCGTAGTATTTCTACGTGGTCTACGAGTTCTCTGAATCGTTTAATACACCCACAATTAACGGCCATAGGACTAAACTTGTTCATTGTGCAGTGATCTGGTGCAAAGGTGATGATGTTGTATTGGTGATTAAACACCTGAGCGGCTTCCTCACATACTGCTACTACATCGGAGTCCAGGTAGCAGTAGTCGGTACCCATGGGTAATATTCTGTGCAGGCTGGTTTTTAAATAAATGCTGGCCTGATGATGGTTAAAATGTGTCGGAGCAGAGTAGTTAATAATATTGTCATGCTCTATGGTGCCGGCATTGCGACTAAATTCTGTGACCACAATAATGGGTAACGTGGTAAACTTTTTGAGCGCCCGAAGCGAGTAGTTGAGCGTATCAATATGTTCACTATCGCCACACACCGCAAATACAAAACAGTTTTTCATGTTTCTTATAAATACATACGTTTCAGCAATACCACTACTTGCTCTGCCGATTCATTTAGCAGCAAATGAAGCATGAAATCAACCTCGCTGTAGTTTTCTTTTTCAAGCCGAACCAAATGAATAGGCAGGTTTTGTTTTTTAATAACTGCAAATAATGAGCCTATTTTTTGGCTTAGTTCCGTTTGATCATAACTCTTCTCTTGATTGGTCTCGCGCAATCTTTGATGGACAAAATCCTGCAAGGCCTCCGGGTTGTCAAAAAAAAGATAGCGGTCTTTTTCCTCATTCTCAATGTCCATTTCTGCCCAGAATTCTAGTTGACGAAGCATATTTTGAAACTGCTTTTTGTTCTTCCTCTGCGAAGGAGAGTTCTCGGGGAATTCTTCCGCTTCTAAAGTGGCAATCGTTTTTTTAAGTTCCTCAGTATCCAAAAATTTAAGCGATGAGTGTCTTGGATAAAATACAGTATTAAAGTAAACATTACATTCAAAAGTGTTGGCAAGTCGCACAAGATTTGCTAAGCCATAGCGATTTTCTTGCATAGCACAGGCCGATAAACCAAAGAATGTTTTTTTCCTTTTACAGTAGTCATGAAAATAATGCAGGTTATCCATTACCTGCTCATATTTTCCATTGATACGGATAGCTTCATAAGTGGCTTTATCTGCACCATCAATAGATACCCCTATATTAAAATGGCCCCTTTCCAGTAAATCTTTTGTACGGTTATTTAGCACGGTGCCGTTCGTTTGCACGGCTATGCGTATAGCCGGATTCAATCGCACCATCTGCTCCCAGATCTTCAAATAGATTTCGATTAAAAATGGCTCGCCACCAAAAAATTTAGCCTCGTATAAATGTGGAATAAACACATCCAGTTGTGCCATAAAACTATCGTCATAAACATTGTTCAGCGGAGGCAATTTTTCACGCTTAGACCGTATCAGCGAAGAGGATAAGCCATGACACATCACACATTCCAAATTACACTCATTGCTCAATTCAAACTCCAGGAGGCTTGGATAAGGTGTCGTATTTTGAGGATAGCGTTCAAAATGCAGCGCATTTACATTTTCAAAGTTGTGTCCGTTCATCTGCTCTGCGCACACAAGGCAGCCTTTTGATAGGTCATTATTTGAAAGAGCTTCTCTGAGTTTTTGTGTTTGTTCGCCCTGCCAAATCTCCCATAATGAATTTTGAGTTACATTACCCAATAGGTAAGTACGGCCAAAACAACAGGCGCTTACCTTACCCTTGTGCCCAATGTACATGCTTTTAAAAGGGGCATAGCATAAAGGAGCCCCTTCAGGGGCTGCTCGGTGTATGTTATACGCATCCTGAATGTCTACTTGGCGGGAAGTGGGCTGCCGTGTCAGTAAGCTCCTAATCTTTCCTATTATCATTGTGCTCTACCCCCCCTCTGGCAGATGCAGTTATAATTTCTGTTAGCTCTTCTATCGGGAGGTTTAATATATTACGCAACATGTTATCAATATCGTGGTTCGGGTCATAAAGATTAACCGATTGAAGGCTTTTAGAGATAGTATTTGCATCTATTTTTTGAACAATGAGCTGCAATTGTGTTTTTAATCGCATTTTTTTTGTCGCCAACTCCTGCTCATTATTTACTTTTTGCGTCAGGCGGCCCAATAGAAATGTTTCAAGCTCAACAAGAGAACGGATGTTAAGCGTGCCATCGCTTGGGTCGTTTGCAGACTTAACCCATCCATTTATCTGGTTAATTAAATCTTCATAGTGTCTCTTGTTTTTCCGTTGAACGGGCGTTTGGTCCGAAAAATCGTGAGCAGAAAGTACAGCGGCTATATTCTCCAACTCGCTGGCGGGTAAAGATACCAAGGCCAGATCTTTCGGGTGAAAAACAGTATGAAAATAAACCGGCACATTCATGCTATTGCAGAAATTAATAAAGTCTGGAGCCTCTTGCCAGTTGTTGCGCATCATACAGGCCGATATGCCAAAAAATGTATTACGCTCTTTACAATAGGCGTGAAAAGCACGGATGTTCTCCATCACCCGCTCAAATTTGGCATTCACCCGTATACTTTCGTATGTTTCTTTTTGCAGCGAATCGAGCGATACATTAATATGTACATCGGCTTTTTGCAGTATGGCTTCCACACGCTTGTTATACGTAGTAGCGTTGGTTTGTATAGAAATACGCACCTTCGGATTTATGGCTATAATCCGGTCCCAGATATCGTAGTAATAGTCTATTAAAAACGGCTCCCCACCATAAAACTTAACCTCTTGAAGGTACGGGATAAACTCTTCCAACTGATCAATAAATGCCGCATCATAGTACATAGGAATTTCAGGAAGGTTTTCTCTTTTTCGTCTGATTAAAGAGGAGAAAAAACCACTGCACATCACACACTCGAGGTTACATACATTGCTTAGCTCAAACTCCATTACGCTAGGAAGGAAGTTAGAATTAAAGGGGCGCTCGTCATACTGTTTGGTTTTCACTGCATCAAAATTGCGAGCCACTAACTGCCCATGGCAGCCCATGCACCCGCTGGTCAGGTTATTGTGTTTGATGTATTGACGCAAGGTTTCAGCAGCCTGCCCAAACCAGATTTCACGGATGCTCTGTTTGGGATATTCACCGAGTATGTAGGTTCTGTTGTAGCAGCAGGCTATGGCCTTGCCGTGGTGCCCAAAATAAATGCTCTTGAACGGAGCATGGCAGAGGAGCTCTTGGGGTCCCATGGGGCGGGTTTTGTTGTATTCCTCCAAAATGGAAGGCGAAAGCCATGCTTCATCTCCTGATGATAGGTCAAGATGTGTGCTGAAAGTATTATCTGCTGTAAGATTCATATACTTACACGAATTAAAGCATTTTAAAGTAACAAGATAGGGAAGTTATGTGGCTGTAAACATTGGATGTAATGCAGCCAAAACCATTTAAAAAACCTTAGACAGTATCTATCCTAACTGAAAACCGGTAAGAAACAAGTCCCTTAAACCTGCCTACGCATATTTATCATTCTGTAAAAAACATATCGCTGTGCTGCGTAAAAATACTGCCATAGCACAGCTATTCTTTCTGTCTGTGTTATGCTTTCGCTGTTGTCATAAAACAGATTTTCATACTCTGTCATCAACGAGCGATACAAATGGTGCGGTATTTTGTTGTAGTAGTTGTCTTTGAGCAGTGCCCTTAGCACTCTAATGTTGGTGAGTGTAAACTGTCGGGTAGGTTTTACTTTGGTTATGCCTTTTCCATGATTGTTATATTGAGTCCATGGAGCATTGAAGTACTTAAACTTGCTTTGTCGGATAATTAATAACTGATAGAGCCAGCTCAAGGATAGTTTTACATCTTCAAACCCCTTTAGTTCGTTGTATAGTTCATTGTTTCGAAACATGAGGGCGCTGGTGGCAATTATATTTCGCTCGACAAGGTCCCAAGGAAAAAAGTCGGGGTTATAGCGATTAAACTGTGAATAAAATCTGCGTTCAAAAAAATAGTTGACCGTGCCGGCATCAATTTCATTATCAGGTCGGTGTATAGCCGCGTCATGAAAGCAGCCGGTATACTCCTCATGTGCATCCAGAAAATCTACCTGCTGTTGCAACTTATGCG
>CAYQRR010000078.1:0-8972 GCA_964419635.1 uncultured Chitinophaga sp.
GTGTTTGGTATGAATGAAAAGGTAGGTAATGTATCGTTCTACGATATGATGAATCAGAACAGCTTTACTAAACCTTACAGCGAAGAAACCGGCACTGTGATTGACGAAGAAGCACGTAAAATTATTGAAGGACAGTATAGCCGCGCTAAACAATTACTCACCGATAAACGCAAAGAACTAGATGCCTTAGCTAAGTTGCTCTTGGAGAAAGAAGTGTTGTTCAAGAGTGATTTGGAAGAGTTGATTGGCAAAAGACCTTTTGAAAAACAGGAACCCGTGAATCCAACAAATGCGAATAACGAAGGCCAGTTCACCGTGTCTACAAACACAGACGTGACTAGCACGACTGTTGAGAATAACCAGTAACAAAACTTCATTTACCTCGCGCTGAACATACCTTTGAGGCTCAGTAGATAACATTACTGGCGAAACAAAAAGCGTATGTTTACAGAAGACAACTCCACCGGATTTTTTTCAAAGTTTAAAACCATTTTCTCTGCCAACGAGAAAAGTGAAACCACCGAGGTAATGGACAGCGGTGCAGCTGCGGAAGAAATCAATTCAGATGAGGCTACTGTGAAGCCAACCGAAGCCCCGGTTTATTCGAACTCCGGATTTAACATGAACGAAAGCGTAACCGAGAAAGAAATTTCGCTGCGCACTGTAGCGGTTTCGGCTCCTCCGGTTACCATGCCTACCGAAAAAGATTTGGACATTCGTTTTGCCACTAAATTTTTAGAAGCAGGAGGAAAATTTATTTACAGCGAAACCATACAGGATGCTGTGGAAAATATTGCCATGCTGAAGGCTGAGCATAAATGGAGCCATGTATTTGCCTGGGAAAATGAAATCAAAGATGCCTTCTGCAGCTACAATTTTCAGCGGGGTGCTATTGGATTTACTATCGAGAATTCCGATGCTGCTATATCGCTGTGCGAAAGTTTAATTGCCGATGAAGGAACTATCTTGCTGAATCCTAAACAAGCATCGCGCAGACGCTTGCCCTGCTTTCCTAAAACACATATTATAATTACCGATGTAGCACACCTGATAGGCTCGGAAAGCGAAGGGCTCGAAAAGTTTTATCAAAAAAATAAAGGGGAGTTGCCGGCTATTATCAAAATGGGCTTTTGCAACAATGGTCACTTTTACGATAAGCCTCGCCTGATACTGAATGCCGAAGGCACTGAAGATATTTATGTGTTTTTAGTGGACGAACTGATACCGGTTAGTCTGCGTCCCTGATTCTTTGCCTCAATAATTTACATTTACCCGATGCATTATCTGTCGGGAAAAATCTACTTCGCTTCTGATCTTCATTTGGGAACTCCGGATGAAGCTACCAGTGCCGTCCGCGAAAAATTATTTGTTCGCTGGCTCGATGAAATCAAAAAAGACGCTTCCGGCATTTACATCATTGGCGATATCTTCGATTTCTGGCACGAGTACGACATGGTCATCCCCAAAGGCTTTGTTCGCCTGCAGGGTAAGTTGGCTGAGATAACCGATGCCGGAATACCGGTTCATGTGTTTACCGGAAATCATGATTTGTGGATGTTTGGTTATTTGCAAAAAGAGTTGGGGGTGCAACTTCATTATGCTCCGATTCAGCAGGATTTTGCCGGCAAAAAATTTTATATAGGGCATGGAGATGGCCTGGGTCCCGGAGACCATGGCTACAAGTTTATCAAACACGTTTTTTCAAATCCGGTTTGTCAGTTTTTGTTTAAGTGGCTGCATCCGGATTTAGGAGTTCGGTTAGCTTTGTATTTCTCACGCAAAAGTCGCTATGCCACGGGCAGTAATGAAAAAATGCAGGAAGAATTTCAAGGAGAGGAGAAAGAATGGTTGGTGCAGTTTTCAAAATCGGAGTTAAAAAAAACGCACTACGATTATTTTGTGTTTGGACATCGGCATTTGCCGCTGGACGTGGCGTTAAGCGATGAGTCGCGCTACATTAACACCGGTGACTGGCTCGACTATAACAGTTATGCTGTATTTGATGGCACACATCTTGAATTGAAGTATTACAAACCGGCTATTTGAAACCGATAACCACTCCTCTGTCTTTGTTTCATCGCTCTGCGGCTATGTATGTGGCCTTGTTCGCTATTGGTCTTGTATTCTGCTCTTTTTCCTTTATTGTATCTGTGTCAGAGAAAGCGGATTTAATAGCCGTTGATAATTTCAGCAACTTCTACCTTGTAGCGGATAAAAAAATTCAGAAGTATAATCCGGATGGTAAATATCTGTTTCCCTACGAAGAGTTTCGCTACGGAAAAATTGGCGCAGTGGATGTATCAAACCCCATGAAGATTCTTGTTTTTTACCCCGATTTTTCCACCGTGGTTACGCTCGATAAATTTCTCTCGCCTTTGACCACCTACAGTTTTTTTACCATGGGCTACCAGAACATTACAGCGGTGGCCTCCTCCATCGATGGACGTGTTTGGTTTTATGACAATGTGGATTTCAAACTCAAAAAAATAGACGAATCCGGAAAGGTTTTTCGCGAAAGCCAGCCTGTTAATGTATTACTGGAAGAAGCCCTGAACCCCAATTTTATATTGGAACGCGACACCAAAGTGTATGTTAATGATCCGGAGATTGGGATCTTGGTTTTTGATATGTATGGCAGCTATTCCAAAACAATTCCTTTGAAGGGACTGAAGAAATTTCAGGTGCTGCAAGACCAGATTGTTTTTTTTGATGACGCCCACTTGAAGTCTTACAACACGTTTACATTAGAAACAAAGTCGTTGACTTTGCCCGATACAAGTGATGTAAAACTGGCTGTAATAGAAAAAGACCGACTGGGAATTTTGAAAAAAGATAAAGCAGATTTTTACCGTTACTAATGGTTTTGATTACCGGTGCCACAGGCTTATTGGGTTCTTATCTCGCCCGATTACTCTTGAGTAAAGGGGAGCAGGTTCGCGCTATTAAAAGAAGTACTTCCGACACATCGCTGTTAGGTGCCTGGGAAGAGAAAATAGAATGGGTAGAAGCCGATGTGCTGGACATTCCCGCACTGCAAGATGCCATGACAGGGGTTACGCAACTTTATCATTGCGCTGCGGTTATTTCGCACATTGCCTCCGAGGCCGACTACATGATGAAGATAAATGTGGAAGGCACTGCTAACGTGATGAATGTAGCCCTCAGTGCCGGTGTAAGCAAAGTAGTACATGTGAGCTCTATTGCAGCATTGGGTATAGCACCCAAAGCTAAAGTGATAGATGAAAATTACAGCGACCCCAACATCAACAAGTGTTTTTGGTATTACAAAAGCAAGCATTACGGTGAGCGCGAAGTGTGGCGTGCACAAGCCGAAGGATTGCCGGTAGTGGTGGTGAATCCATCTACCATTCTAGGGGCCGGTTTTTGGAATACTTTACCGAACTCGTTGTTCAGCGAAGTCTATCGTGGTTTAAAATTTTACAACGACTCTTTGAATGGTTTTGTGGATGTTCGTGATGTAGCCCGGTGTATGCATGCGCTCATGAACAGCCCCATTGTAAATGAGCGGTTTATTGTCAGTGCCGAAAATCTTTCGTTTCGCGAGGTGCTGTGGATGATGGCCGATGCGCTGCACGTGAAGCGCCCCGGTATTAAAGCCGGCCATTTATTGTTACAAATAGCTTGGATAATGGAAGCAGTGAAGGGCCTTGTCACCGGCACAAAACCCACCATTACCAAAGAGAGTATTGCCATAGCATCTGTTCCTTTTCGGTACAGCAATCAAAAAATTTGCGAAGCACTGCCCTATCGATTTTATCCCGTAAAAAAGACAATTGAAGATACAGCTGCAGCCTTTCTCGAATCAGAAAAGAAGGGATTGAATTTCGGAATCTTGCCTATTTAAAATCCATGGCACTTTCACCGGCTTTTTTGGCAGGAAAGTAAGCTGCTATCAGGCTGATAGAAATAATGATGGCAGCGGTAACAAGCGGGTCTATCCATTTTAATTTTACCGGATAATAGTCTATCACAAAACTGCTGTCGGCACCACCTAGTTTTAAAAAGTGAAACTTCATTTGTGCTGCACACACCAGATAGCCCAACAATAAACCCGTGGCAGCACCAATCAGTGAGCCTAAAATTCCATTCAGCAGATAAATTTTTTGTATGAGGGCCGCATCGGCTCCCATCGCTTTGAGAATAGAAATGTCTTTGGTTTTTTCGAGTACCAGCATGCTGAGCGAGCCAATAATATTGAACGATATAATAAGAATGATAAACGCCAGTATAGCGGTGGTTACCCAGCGTTCAATCAGCATCACCCGGTAGGTTTCTGCTTTCTGCTCGTAGCGGGTTTTAACGGTAAACCTATCGCCCAACTGTAGAGCAATCTCTTGGCGGGTTTCTTCGAGTTGTGTATTGTCTTTTAGCTTAATCTCCAGTGCCGAAATGTTGTTTTCACCACCAAGCAATTGTTTGGCAAAATCAAGCGACACAAATACATACCTGGAATCAAATTCCTGTTGGATAGAAAATAAACCCACCGGCAGCGCCTGCATCATGCTGAATTCGCCTGTTGGAGAAAAAGAAGAGGCGCTGCCCTTGCGCGGCACCGTCATGCTCAACGCTTCAAACCCCTGTTCAACATCCACGCCAAGTTGGTAACCAATATTAGCGCCCACTACGGCATAGTTCAAATCAGAATCGCCCAACAAAAATTTGCCTCTGCGCACATAATTTTTGACCAATGCCACATCGTTGTATTTATCATCCACTCCTTTCACGGTCGCCAGATGCGACTGCTCACCATATTCCAAATAAGCGTTTTCGCTGAGGGTTCGCGATATGCTTGACACATTGGTTATGGTG
This sequence comes from uncultured Chitinophaga sp., assembly GCA_964419635.1. Lineage (GTDB taxonomy): Bacteria > Bacteroidota > Bacteroidia > Chitinophagales > LD1 > Bog-950. The sequence continues at coordinate 4,831 of CAYQRR010000078.1, forward strand.
TAAATTTTGCTCAGCAAGGCGGGGTCGTCCTCAAATGTTTTCCCTTGGGTAGCCCGCACTTCTATATCCGGGTAGAACGAACTATACAGCGACAAGACTAAACCCTCAAAACCATTAAATACACTCAGTACCACAATCAGCGCAAAAGCGCCCACTGCCATGCCCGCCATACTTACCCAGGATATCAGGTTGATAGCGTTGGTTGATTTTTTTGAAAACAGATAGCGAAATGCTATGCGAAACGCCAGTGTCATTTCGTTTTTTTTGCTGCTCGCTTGGCTGGGGCTTTTTTTGTTTTTATGGCCTTTGCCAACGGCTCGCCCTGAGCAATGCGCTCATCTTCTTCTTTAATTTTCTTGAAAACATCCTCCATGTGATACACATAATCTAAGGTGTCATCTCTGAAAAATTCAATTTCAGGTATTCTGCGCAAATCATGACGGAGTTTTTCGGCCAGCATTCTTTTAATCTCAAACTTCTTTTCATTAAACACATCAATGACCGAGTCCGGGGTGTCGGTATTGTAAATGCTGAGGTAAAAGCGTGCCAACGTAAGGTCGCTGGTTACTTTCACGTTGGTAACGGTGACCAATGCTTTGCCGTATAAATTTTTGCCTTCGCGCAAAAGCACCTGCGAAAAAACTTCTTTTATCAGCGAACCGATTTTCAATTGTCTTCTGCTATCCATATTTTTTTTTGACAGGGCTAAAATAGGAAGTTTGATTCAGCCGCAGGGCGCTAGTGCAAGGCTGCATTTACTTATCAAACCATACTTCGCGGAAATTGCGATACTCCATTCCGTTGTTCGGAAAGTTTTTCACGTATGGCTGCAGTAGCCTTCTATTCATCGAATAATAGATGAGCAATACCGGGGCATCGTCTACTATCATTTGATCTAACTGGGCATACAGTTTATTGCGCACTCCCATATCGGTGGTGGTCAATGCTTTTTCGTACAAGGCATCATAGGCTACATTTTTATAGCGAGTGGGGTTGGTGTAAGATGCTTCCTCCATGGTGGCCGGAACATTTTTACCATAAAACAGATTCAGAAAATTATTGGGGTCCGGATAATCGGCCACCCAGCCAAAACGCCAGAAATTGACTTTGCCGGTTTCTACGTTGTTGGTGTGCTGCGCCCAAATGACTTGTGCAATTTCTACTTCAATATTTAGGTTGTCGCTTAGCATTGTCTTAATGGCTTCTGCTACATCCTGGTTGCGTCCACCACCGCTATTTATTTCCAGCGTTACTTTCGGAAATCCCTTTCCATTGGGATAGCCGGCCTTGGCTAAATAAGCTTGTGCTTTTTTTACATCAAAACTATATCCCTTAACGCTGGCGTTATCATAGCCGGGTATACCCAGCGGCACAAATCCATTGAAAGCCGGTACTCCTTCTCCTTTGGCTGTAAAGTCGGCTATTTTAGCACGGTCAATGGCATGGTTAAAGGCAAGTCGCACCTCTTTATTTGCAAATAATTTATCTGGGATTAAAAAGCCATAAAATTGTATGGCATATTCTGATGCTATCTGTAACTGAAATTTTTTGTAATCGCCTTTAAGGTTTTTGTTTTCATCCAATATCTCTTCAATCATAGAAAAGGGCAGACGATATTTCATATCTAGGTTGCCCTTCACCAATTCCATCATTTCTGTTTTATCTTCTTTGATAAAACTGACTTTTATACCATCTAAATAAGGTAGTTGATTGCCAAATTCATCGCGCCCCCAGTAGCGTTCGTTGCGAGCCAGTATCACTGCTTCATCAGCTTTCATATTCTTTAAAACAAACGGGCCGGTGCCCACCGTGCGGTTCAGCATTTCACCTTTGTATTTTTCAACGGCCTCGCGCGGAAAAACAGTGGCAAAAGGAAGCGCTAGTCGGTTCAGGAAGTCAGCGTATGGTTTTTCCAATATAATTTGGATGGTGCTGTCGTTGAGCGCACGCACGCCAAATCCGGCCAGCTCATCAGCATCATGTTGTTTTTTTTCGCGGGCAGTATAGAGGGCTGCGGCCCCTTTTATGATGTCGCGATAAAAGGTGAAGCCGCTGTTTTTGGCATCGGGAGTCATTAGCTGGTGAAAACAATATTCAAAATCGGAGGCAGTGACCAAGCGACCTTTGCCATCAGCAAAACAGGCATCGTCATGAAAAAATACACCGCTTTGTAGATGAAAGGTATATACGGTGGCGGAAGTGTCCACTTCCCAGCTTTTAGCCAGCAGCGGCTCCACTGTCAAATCTTTTTGGTTAAAGTGTACCAACCCTTCGTACACCTGATTGGTAATGCGATGACCCACTACCTCGGTAATACCCAATGGGTACAGACTTTTAAAAAACTCTGTTTCGTTATAGCGCATCACGCCTCCGTATTTCACACCGCCTTTTGCGCGTGTTTTTTCAGTATCCGATTTTTTGCCTCCGCTCTGGCAAGAAGCCAACAGAAGTGGGAACAACAAGAGTAGGTAGTGTATGCGCATGCAAATTGTGTTTTGCGCGAAGAAGAAAAAAATATCCTTAACGAAGCCAATTGGTCTTCAATTGCCAGTAAGTTTCGGTGTGAGCCCCAAAGCCCTCGTAAAAGCGGGCAATACCTGGTACAGAGGAACCCTCAAAATCGAGCCACAGATTTTGACCGGTATAATGTTTAATCACTTCACTAAAAACAAAATGAGAGGCTCCGTTTTTTTTTCCTTCCGTATTGGAAGTATTTACGATAGCGCATAGCCGTTCTTGAAAAGGCACCACAAAAACAGCAGCCACAGGCATTCCCTCCTTGTTTAATGCCGCAAATATCCGGCTCATTCGGTGTGTGGTTAGCGCTCCCATCAATCGCTTAAAAAGCTCTTCATGTTTGGGTTTAAAATGCTCTGTATTCCGATTGATATTTTTGAGATAAAATGCTTCAAAAGCCGTCAACGCTAAATCTTCTGTGAATGCATATCCGGCTCTTTGTGCCCGTGCAATATTACGGCCGTGGTTTTGGCTAAACTTACTTGATAAGGTGGAGTAATCCGGCTGCAAGTGAAGCAGTAAATTTTTGCGCGGCTTTAGTTTAAAATCGGTAGCTACAATTGCCGATGTGCTGTTTAACTGAATGTTGACGTAAACATACTTGGTCGCTTCGCTTAGTAGTTCAAGTTGCGTATTGCCATCCTTCGCCCGGGTGCCAAATACCCCTAGTTGTTGGCAATAGTACGGCTGATATAATAGTTTTACACCCAGTTTGCTCATCCACACAAGTGGCAATACGGTTTCATAATCACCAGCTACCACTGCACCCCAGTTTTCGGCTACGGCATCCAGGTAGAAAGAAAGGGCATACGGTAGAGCCGGGTAGCTTTGCGCAATGCAACTATTCCATCGCGCATCCTCTATTTGTTTTCGCTGCAAGAATCGGATATCAGACATGCTCCGGGCTATTGGGTGCGGCTTCCAGGGCCACTGTTTCAAACACATGGGTCCAGCCTTTCCATTCGCGCTGATTGCTCAGCGAGGAATTGTGCCACAAGCCCACCAACAAACCATCGACTGCTTTTACATTGGATATAATAGTTCGAATGCGTTCCAGTGACTCCTCTGCATTCTCGCGATTGTAATGCACAAAGGTAGTATCCATAAAAGCAATGGGATAAATAACCAGAGGGGTGACTTCGTTTGTTTTTAAACTAAAGTAGTGAAATGGTGTGCAGATGCCGGCACGGAAACCAGCCCGAGCGGCATAGCCCATACTGTAATCCTCATAGATTTCTTTTTCAATTAAGCGTAGATAAGAACCGGAAATATGAAAACGCAGATAATGGTAGCGGTTGCGCATGGTTCGTTGTCCGGTAATTTCTTCCAGCCGTGCAATTTCTTCCGATTCTATCTGCGATGCCTTATGAGAACGGAAAGAAAGATGAATGCCGGTAGCGGTTTTTTGAGCAATGTCTTTTACCAACTGACGAAAGACATCCACCCGAGGCGATATGTTTTTATCAAATCGCGATTCATTCGCCAACAGAAAGAAAAAAACAGAAGGTAACCGATGCCTGTTTAGAATCTGGAATATGTAATCGAAGGTATCGTAGGGGTCTTTCTTTCTGTGCATAAGCACAGCAATACGATCGCGCAACTCGCGAAGTTCCGAAAACAGAAAC
>CAYQRR010000079.1:0-8931 GCA_964419635.1 uncultured Chitinophaga sp.
ACCCCCCCGGGTAAACGCGATAATGTCGTCCAAATCGCTGCACTCACACACAAATTCATCCTTCTTAAGTCCGGTACCAAAGAAACCTTCTTCGCGATTTACATATAACTTGGCATTGGTGGCTGCTACCTGTTTTACTTCAATCTCTTCAAAACCCTTAATTTCCGTTTTGCGCTCTCGCCCCTTACCATATTTCTTCAGCAAATTCTGGTAGAAGGCCACCGTAAACTCCGTCAAGTGCTTTAGGTCGTATGCTACCTGCTTCAAAGCTTCATCAATCGCTCGTATTTCTTCATCGGCTTTGAAGGAATCAAACTTCGATATGCGTTTGATCTTTATTTCAGTGAGGCGAACAATATCATCGGTAGTAATATCGCGCTTGAATAATTTTTTGTATGGTTTAAGTCCTTTATCAATCGTCTCCAACACCGCCTCCCAAGTTTCACATTCCTCTATATTCCGGTAGATGCGCTTTTCAATAAATATTTTTTCTAACGAAGAAAAGTGCCACTTCTCATTTAAGTCGCTCTGCTTAATCTCGAGTTCCTTTCGCAACAGCTCTTTCGTGCGCTCTGTACAAAGCTCCAGTATTTCATTCACGTTCATGAACCGAGGCTTATCATCCACAATGACACACGCGTTTACGGAAATTGAGCTCTGACAATCTGTAAATGCATAAAGTGCATCGATAGTTACATCAGGGTCGGTACCGGGAACCAAATCAATTAATACCTCCACTTCCTTGGCGGTATTGTCCGTCACTTTTTTGATTTTAATTTTTCCCTTATCCTGAGCTTTCAGTATACTTTCAATCAAACTGCCAGTGGTGGTGCTAAAGGGTATTTCGCGAATAGCAAGCGTCTTTTTATCCACCACTTCGATTTTGGCGCGAACTTTCACTTTGCCGCCTCGCTCTCCCTTATTGTATTCGCTGATATCTACAAAACCTCCGGTAGGAAAATCAGGCAGCAAACGAAATCGTCTGCCTTCTAAATAGTTGATGCTTGCTTCACACAACTCGATAAAGTTATGTGGAAGTATTTTGGTAGATAAGCCAACGGCAATACCATCGGCCCCTTGCGATAGGAGCAATGGAAATTTCATGGGGAGGGCTATGGGCTCTTTCTTACGTCCATCATAACTCAATTGCCACTCCGTAATATCACCATTGAAAGCTACATCCTTTGCAAATTTGGAGAGGCGAACTTCAATGTATCGCGGAGCGGCTGCTGAATCACCGGTGCGCACATCGCCCCAGTTACCTTGCGTATCGAAAAGAAGTTCTTTCTGCCCCATATTCACCAGCGCATCGCCAATGCTGGCATCCCCATGGGGGTGGTATTGCATGCTTTGCCCTATCACGTTGGCCACTTTATTAAAGCGACCGTCATCCATTTCGTTGAGCGCGTGCAAAATTCTACGCTGCACCGGTTTTAAGCCATCCTCGATGGCCGGAACGGCTCTTTCAAGAATTACATAACTGGCATAATCCAAAAACCAGTTTTGGAACATACCATCCACATGTAGTGCGCCTCCTACTTCGGATGATCCGGAGGCCACTTGCTCCTCGTTATTTTCTTTATCACTCATGCAACAATCTTTTCTGATTATGTAAAAACAAATTTACTCTACCTCTGCCGCTATGCTTTCCAACTCGCGCACATCGTCTTTTTCTATGCGAAGATTTTCAATAATGAATTTCTGACGGTCCTCCGTATTCTTACCCATATAGTAAGAAAGCAGGCTCTCAATTTTTATTTTGTCTTCAATGATAACCGGGCTCACACGAATATCCTCTCCTATAAAACCTTCAAACTCCTGTGGCGAAATTTCACCCAAGCCTTTGAATCGGGTAATTTCCGGATTGCCTTTCAGTTCCTTAATAGCCGCTTGTTTTTCAGATTCGTCATAGCAGTAAATTGTCTTTTGCTTATTGCGCACGCGAAATAGTGGTGTTTCAAGAATCTTGACGTGCCCGTTGCGAATCAAATCCGGAAAAAACTGCAGGAAAAAGGTTAGCAGGAGCAACCGAATATGCATGCCATCCACATCGGCATCGGTGGCTACAATGATGTTATTATAACGGAGGTCGTCTATGCTATCTTCAATATTCAGCGCATGCTGCAACAGATTAAACTCTTCATTTTCGTATACCACTTTTTTGGTTAACCCGAAACAGTTCAGTGGCTTACCCCGGAGCGAAAAAACTGCTTGTAAATCAGGATTGCGACTCTTAGTGATGGAGCCGCTGGCAGAATCTCCTTCGGTAATAAACAAAGTAGTGAGCAATCGGTCGGCAGCCTTTTCATCATTAAAATGCATACGACAATCGCGCAATTTTTTGTTATGTATGTTTGCTTTCTTAGCGCGCTCGTTGGCCAGCTTCTTAATACCAGCTATCTCTTTTCTTTCGCGCTCACTTTGCAAAATCCGTTTTAACAAAGCTTCTGCAGTTTGCGGATTTTTATGTAAATAGTTATCGAGATTTTCCTTGACAAACTCGAGCAAAAACTGCTTCATGGTTTTTTCCTCACCATGCAGCTTGTCGGTCCCCAGTTTTGTTTTAGTCTGGCTTTCGAAAACAGGCTCTTGAATTCGCACCGAAACAGCACCCACGATTGCTTCGCGAATATCTACGGCATCAAAATCTTTCTTATAAAAATCGCGAATAGTTTTAACGACCGCCTCGCGAAAGGCTAATAAGTGTGTACCGCCTTGCACGGTGTACTGCCCGTTTACAAAAGAATAATACTCTTCGCCATACTGATGGTTGTGTGTTAATGCTATTTCGATGTCCTCGCTGGAGAGATGTATAATTGGATAGATAAGGTCAGAATTCTCTTTCTTTTTGGTCAGCAAATCGAAGAGCCCTCGTTGCGACACATACCGGTTTCCGTTGTAATAAAAGGTAAGTCCGGTATTCAGGTAAGTATAATTCTGAATCATTGTTTCTACATACTCGTGCATGTAGTGATAATTCTTAAAAATCTTGTTGTCGGGTAAAAACTCAATATAAGTTCCGTTTGGCTCATCCGTTTTTTCCAACTTATGGTCTTTCACCAGTTTGCCACATTCAAACTCGGCAACTTTCTTTTGCCCTTCGCGCACCGCATACGCTTTAAAATATACCGATAATGCATTCACGGCCTTGGTGCCCACTCCGTTTAATCCTACCGATTTTTTAAACGCTTTGGAATCATACTTCGCACCGGTGTTAATCTGCGAAACACAGTCAATCAACTTTCCGAGCGGAATTCCCCGGCCATAGTCACGAACAGTCACTTTTTCTTTCGTTACAGTTATATCAACTTTTTTACCGTAACCCATTTGGTATTCATCGATACAGTTATCAATGACCTCTTTGAGCAAAATGTAAATGCCATCATCCATCGATGAACCATCGCCCGTTTTCCCGATGTACATTCCGGGGCGAATCCGTATATGTTCTAGCCAGTCAAGGGTTTTTACCTCCTCTTCTGTATAGCGTGCTTCTTCTTGTATTTTAGCCATAGTGCAATTTTAAAACAGGTCAACGCAATGTATTTGCGCTGGCATTGTGCTGAGTGAAATTAGCGAGGCGCGAATGTAGAAGCGTGCTAATAATCAACAACTCCACCGTGTTGATAAAAAGTAGGACAATGTACCGGTAAAGTAGGGCTTACAAGCTGCTAACGGCCATTTCCATGCGCTTTTTAAGCGCATCCGATATGCCCACAAGCGGCAAGCGGAGATGATCGCTACATACTTTTTGCAAATGCAAAGCATACTTTACGCCTGCCGGGTTTCCTTCCGCAAAAAGCATATCGGTAATATCGTTCAGTTTGAAATGTAAGGATCGAGCCGTAGTAAAGTCCCCCTGTAGCGAGGCCCTTACCATATCCGTAAAGATTTTAGGGAAAGCCTGACCCACTACAGAAATTACACCATCAAATCCATATGCAATAAGGCCGAGGGTAATGTTGTCGTCACCGGAGATTAGCAAAAAATCTGTGGGTTTATTTTTCACCAACTGCATACATTGGGCAAAATCACCGGATGCCTCTTTCATTCCGATAACGTTTGGGATTTCCGCTAAACGGAGGGTAGTTGCCGCTTGCATATTTGACGATGTGCGACCCGGCACATTATACAATATTACCGGCACGGGACTCTCGGCAGCCACAGCCTTGTAATGCTGAAAAATACCCTCTTGTGTGGGCTTATTGTAATAAGGCGAAACCGACAACACTGCATCCACACCTTTGAAATGATACTGCTGCAGGTCTTTAATCACCTGATGCGTACTGTTGCCGCCAAATCCTGCAACGAGAGGCACCCTACCTCCATTTTTCTCGATTGTAAAGTTCAACACTTCCAGTTTTTCCTCTTTGTTTAAATTGACACTCTCGCCAGTGGTACCTAAGGATACCAAATACTCTACTCCGCCCTCAATGCAATAATTAATGAGCCTTTCCAACCCGGCAAAATCAACGCTCCCGGTTTGTGTAAAGGGGGTAACTAACGCGACTCCGGTTCCTCTTAGTTTACTTTGAATCATATCTAATCTGTTTTAAAAAATGTGTAGCCTGTTGCAAGAAATAGTTGACGTCCGCATTGTCTGATGTATTCACCATCAAATCATAACAGTCTGTTTTTTGTGCATCAAAAGGACCTACTCGCCATTTTGCCTTAGAAAGTCGGGCAATAAATTCCAAGGGAAGATTTTTTGATGTGTTAGCCGCAAATAGCAAGTCAAAAGGCTCCGATATAAATTTATCGACCCGAGCATCTTTGGGCACCATGAACCAAGACAAATTATTTTTATTGAATACTGTGATATCTGCTTTGTGGTCAATTTTTGTGTCGTGCACATACCCCATCAATTGGACATTTTTCCCTTGCTTTCGAAGTTCCTCGGAGAACTTAGTTACAATAATGTCATTATCGGGGTTGGTGCTATCGTAGATAACCCCTACCGATTTAGCATCCTCCAGATTGGTGACTTTTCTACTACACTTTAAATCCTTGAGCTGCTCGGCTAATGCCCGCTTATAAAAAAACAACTTTATATCATCCCAGATTTTCATTCTTCTGTTTATGTAGCAAGCTATACGATTTCATAAACGCCCATACGCTCAAAATTTCTAATACGATTAGCGATTCGCTGCGCGGCACTTAACTTCTCAAGCTCTGCAATATTTTTAACAATCATCTTTTTGAGGTTAGCGGCCATCTCAAATGGATTGGCGTGTGCGCCTCCAACCGGCTCTTTTACAATGCCATCAATAATCTTCATCTGAAACAAATCGGCTGCCGTGGGCTTGAGTGCTTCAGCGGCTTTTTCTTTATGCTCAGCGGAGCGCCATAAAATAGAAGCACATCCTTCGGGTGAAATCACCGAAAACCAAGTGTTCTCCAGCATAAATAACCGGTCACCTACACCTATACCCAATGCTCCACCGGAAGCACCTTCTCCAATTACGATACACAACACAGGAACTTTCAATGCGGCCATCTGCATTAGGTTTCGGGCTATTGCCTCGCCCTGCCCCCGCTGCTCTGCCTCTTCACCGGGATATGCCCCCGGTGTGTCAATAAGACAAACTACCGGCTTATTGAATTTTTCGGCCAGCTTCATTAGTCTAAGTGCTTTTCTATAGCCCTCCGGGTTAGGCATTCCAAAGTTCCGAAACTGGCGCGATTTTGTATTGTTTCCCTTTTGGTGGCCAATAAACATATAAGATTTACCGTCCATGGTGCCAAGTCCACCCACTATAGCCTTATCATCTTTAAAACTTCTATCGCCATACAATTCAACAAACTGTTCGCACATTGTTTCAAAATAATAGAGAGAATATGGTCGGTCAGGATGGCGGCTCGTCTGTATTCGCTGCCAAACGGTAAGGTTAGAAAATATCGCTCTGCGTTTTTCCGCAATCTTATCTTCTAAATCACTAATAGACTGCTCCATGCTTGCATCAGAGGGTGCCCCTGACTGCCGCAGAGCCTCTAACTGCTCATACAACTCTTTTATCGGCTCTTCAAATTCAAGGAATGTCATAATGCAAATAAATAAACATTAGATAGAACTACTCAGGCTAATGCCATATCAATGCTTCATAATAGTTTTGGAGTATACACTGCTGCCGGCAGTCATTTTAAAAGTGTACACCCCGGAAGCAAGATTAGATGCATTTATTTTCGCATATAACAGACCGGAGTTACCGTGGTGATAGCTATCGGCACTTATCAATTTTCCATTTACATCAAAAATCTCAAACACCACTACCGAGGGGGTATGCAGAAAATACTGTACGAACAATAAATCATCTACCGGATTTGGATACACTCCAATTACAACCAAACTCTGTTCTTCTTTAACGGCATTTGGATCTGTAACATTGAAAACAACAGTCAATGTATCGCAATGATTTACCCCACAGGTGTCGCATCCAGTTAACTTCATAGTATCCGTGCCGGTGTAATTGAAATAAGGGAAATAGCGTAGGCAAGAGTCCCCCACCAACTGGTAAGTGCCATGTGATGGATTTGGAAGTATTTGTAAGTTCTGTGGCGGACAAATTAAATCATCAAAGTACGGGCAATAAACAGTATTGGAATTTTTGGGTAACGTAATTAAGACCTGAGATGCAAACAACGGACTATTTACTTTAAAAATATAAACAACCGTATCGCACTCATTTGAACTATTGCAAGTGGAGCAAGTGATGGTCTCTGTGCCACAGAATAATGTATCAGGAGCGTAACTAAAACAAGTATCAGAGCTATTAAATGTTCCGTGATACGCTGTTGAATAATTCACCGAACCAATTGAAGAAAGATCATCAAAACTAAAACAAGTAGTATAAACCGTATCCTTACTCAAGTGCACGATAAATGTATCGCGCGATTGAACGCTGTTGATTGTAACATACAGGTAAACCGTATCGCATGCTATAGGGGGACTGAGGGAGCAAACAGCAAATGCAACCGTATCGTAGCCATTATAATCTGTGGCGGGCGCATAAACAACATCCTGACCATTTAACGACAATGTAACTCCATGATCTGCAGCATCCGCAATAGACATAGAAAAGGACGGGCATATTTGTAATGACGGGATGATATTGACACTGCCGGATTCATTCTCGTTAATGGTGAGATACTGATCTGTTATTCTGGCAAAGGGAATAGATTGATTAGGATCTAGCGATGGTTTTGGAGCAGTGATCTGTGGGTAGTTAAAGATTGGAGTTCCCGGTCTCAAATGACGCTCGTTGTCGTTCACATAATAACTGGTTGCCTCATCATCCGAAGAACCCAACTGGTCGGTTTGCACATAGGTATAATCCGCCTGTGTTTTTCCTTTTCGAACATCCAAGGTGTAATAACCATGATGGTCTAGGTCAATGTACTTCATATGGCTATTCTGACTTTGAATGATCCCCACTCCCACCGGCAGTGGAGAGTTAACGGAGGTAACGCTGGTACCTACAAACTCTACACAAATAGAACCAGCACCAGTGGATGCGTTGTAGTTTGCACCGGGAACATCGTTGCACCAAGAAGTATGAATATCACCGGTGAGCACCACCACATCTTTCACGTTATTGTTCAAAATATGGTTTTGAATCTGCGTTCTTTCAAAATTATAGCCATCCCATTGGTCAGCATTAATAGGTTGACCAAAAACGCGCAAAGGGGCAAACATCACTTGATTCCCAATAATTTTCCAGCGGGTAGATGTATCCGACAACTGTTGCAAAAACCAATTCAATTCAATAGGTCCCATCAACTTTCGGCTAGGGTCGTTTGCACCGCTCAGATTTTGCAAATCGCGGTCATACAAACGGGTATCCAACATTATCAAGTCCAGCAGTTTGCCGTAGCGGAGTTTCCTGAAAATTCGAATGGTATCCAGCGGGTCCGGCTTGCGCAAGGGCATCCAGGTAAAATAAGCGGAGGTAGAATTTGACTTCCGGACAACATAAGGTCCTTCGTTAGCCTGATGATTGTCTCCCCCATCACGATATGCATCGTTGCAGGTTTCATGATCATCCCATACCGTAATGAATGGGAAAAGCTGATGAATTCTGCGCAATTGCGGGTCCAATTTGTAATGCGAATGGCGAATTCTATAGTCTGCCAATGAAATAACTTCTGTTAACGGTTCATACGAACGACCGGGATTATTGATTGAAATTCCCCCGGTTTCGTACTCGTAGATGTAATCGCCCAAATGAACCACCGCATCCACATTGTTTTTGTTGGATATGCTTTCATACGCATTAAAGTACCCATTCTCGTAATCGGCACAACTGACCACTGCAAACCTTACACTATCATTATCGGCAATTTTGGATGGAGCAGTTTTAGTTCGTCCTGTTATTGAATTTTGGCCCATAGCATAAAACATGTAGTAATAAAACGTACCGGGTTGCAGGCCACAAACGTCTACTTTTACGCAATAGTCATTTTGTGACAAAGCATTTGCACTACCGTAATTAATCAATTGCTGAAAGGCCGTATCACGAGCCATCTGCCAATACACCTTTATACTGCCGGTGTTTCCGGTGTCCGGAGTTACACGCGTCCATATCATCACTGAACTGTCGGTGGGGTCGCCACTAGCGACTCCATGATAGAAGGGACGAAGATCAGCATCTATCACACTTCGGCTGCCTTGAGCATGAGATAAAAAAGAAGAGAAGATGGCCAACAGAATGCCCAAAACGTTTTTCATAAATTATAGAGTTGAGTACTACTTTAATTGTTGATTGTTACTTGTTTCAATTGTAAAAGATTAAGCGGATTAGGCATAAGCCCCGAAACTCGCTTCTGTGTTATCCGAAGTGCTTCATCGTAATATAAGGGAACAATAGGCGCTTCTTCATGAATGATGCTTTCCATTTCCACATACATTTCATTCCTTTTTGCGACCTCTTTCTCGGC
>CAYQRR010000080.1:0-8919 GCA_964419635.1 uncultured Chitinophaga sp.
CTGCTGATCATTCAGGATATAATCCACTCCCATGCTTTGGTATTCGGGCTGCACACGGTTATAATCGAACCCGAGGGTAAACAACTCGGCCTTGTAGCTCAGGTTGCTGTGTGCAGTCCACGCATAGCTAGACGACAAATGCGGAGGAAAGATAAGCTTGAGCGCCTTGGTGCCAAAGCCCGTTCCGGGGTCAATGAGCGGAGAGCGGGTGTCGCGCGTGTAGCCACTCACGGCCCCGTCTAACTGCCAAGTTAGTTTCTTTTTAGCAAAGGTTTGAAAACTCATAATGCCAAAAACCACATTCTCAGCCGGGGTGTAGGTCAACTGATTCAGGGTGTCTTTGGGCACCGGAATAGAATTATTGACATCGCGCGCAGCCAGAAAAATAAAGTCAACATAGTTGTCGCTATTCCCCACCCCAATGCGCGTTGCCCAGCCCTTGCGCTTATACTGTGGCTGCTGAATTTCTTTGCTGAGCAGATTTTCTTTAATGGCAGGATTAAACCGGCCATACATAGCCCCGAACCGGAACAAGGATGGATTAATTTCTATTCCTGCGCCCAAGAATGTTTTGCCGCTGAGTGTGGTAGGGCTCCAGGTCATATTGGTCCAGCCGAAATAGCCTTTGATCCATTTCCAATGCGGATTGACCCCAAACTGCGCAAACGGATTATTGATGCTCCGCGAGCCTTCGGTAAAGGTGACATTAAAAGGGATTTGCACACCATACACCGAAATAGTGGGAGCCAGCATAATAGAGTAAGAATAAGGCCTGCGGGTATTTTGAAACCCCACACCTTTGTAATAGCCCACGCTGGCGCTGGCACTACCATGTATTTCAAAGGGTTTTGCCTTAGCTATCTGTTCCAGATCTTGTGCATTAGCCCCAGTGCCCAGAAAGAGTGCAAACACACTCCACCACAGGGTGCGTGCCATCAGCCGGCAATGCAGTAAGCGAAGAGCGTATAAGCATTAGTCTACAGTTACAAATTTCACATCACTTTTTGCGCTCTCCACTCCTGAGGCGCTGCGAGAAGTAACGTAGTAGAAATAGCTTTTGCCGGCCTGTGCCTGATAGTCGGTATAAGTGCTTGCTGCAGCCGGCACAGCCGATAACTTCATGGCTTCTTTATCGCCCCGATTGGCCCGGTATATATTCACCTCCTTTGCGCCTTCTTTCTCGTTCAGCTCCCAGCTAAGTTGAATTCCTTTTTCCACTTGCACCGCACTTAATGCTGCCGGAGGCATTAATGGCTCTGTTTCAAAGTTGAAACTTACCGTAGTACCCGATGCACCTGCCACACCCGAAGCCGCCAGCACCTGCACAGTGTATTCGTAGGTGTTACCCGGCTTTACCAGCGAGTCGGTATAGAAATTGGTGCCAGAACCTAATGGATACGTATTGATTTTTTCAAATGTGCCGGTGCCGTTTACTTTGCGAAGCACGTTGTAGCCCGATACCCCCGATACCGTTTGCATACTAAGCCAGGTGAGCATTAGCCGGCCATTTACCAACTGCACTTCCAACTGCGATGGAGCCGGCAAAGCTGCAGCACTCATCACCGATTCTAAATAAAAAGGAGCGCTGTACCCGCTGCCCACATGGCTCGTATTTTCCTGCACCACCACATAACTGTAGCCGTAAGGTGAGGTAAGTGCATTAGACTCATCCACAAACACCGAAAGTGAATCTTTGGCCGGCAAAAAGGTGGAAACGAGCGCGTAGTTGGTATCCATTCCTACCGAGCGATAAACGTAGTAGCCGGCAATATTTTTCTCGATAGTGGTCCAGCTCACTTGCACTTTACCGTTTACGACCGCTGCTATCAGGTTCCTTACTTTGCGCGGTGCGCGGGTATCTTCAAACACTACAGGTGTGCGGGCACTGCGCGAGGTCAAATGCTGAAAGCGGTCGGTCACCTGCATATAGTAGTAGTAAATTTTTGCCGGCTTGATGCTATGGTCTATAAAAGAAGTGTCTTCGCCTGTGGCAAAGCCCACACTTTTATACTCGCCATCGTAAGCATCGGACCGAAACAGTTCTATAGCACTCACGCTCTGCTCCGCTACTATCTTCCATGTTAACTGCACACCGGCACCTGCTGGCATGTAACGGGCTATGAAAAATTGTGGTAGTAGCAGGTCTTTGGTGTTGTAAGTTTTAGCGACCACAGTGTCGGACGATTTACTTTCGTTGCCATAGCCATCTACCGCCACCACATAGTAATAATACACCTGGTTATCGGCTACGCTCACATCTTTCATATACATATAAACCGAATCGGTGCGAGGTTGCCGGGTGATATTGAATTGGTTGCCGATAAATTCAAACGCATCAAGCGCATTGCCTTTGCGGTAAACTTTAAAAAACTGCGGACGCTTGCCACCTTTCATACTCCAATCTATCTGCACACCATACGGATCGCCTTCGGCACGCACAACCACCGGTGCAGATGGAAAAGCCGCAGCATCGGGCCAGGCTGCAGTGTTGCTGGTTTTGGATGATATGACTTTGCCCGCCCGGTCGATGGCAGAGAGTTGATATTCACACATAATATTGCGCGGTGCAGCGGTGTCCACATACAAAAAAGCCATAGCTAGCGCAGCTGTTCGCTCATTCATATAAATTCCAAGTGAGTCCCAACGCGGAGCCGATTTGTATTTCTCCCATAAAGCAGGCAACACCTCGGGGTGCAAAAACTCCGGAGCCAAACCAAACTTTTGAAATCGGTGATACTGAGCGGTTAATTGGCCGAGGTTCTCGGGAGCCGTCAGTGTGGCTATCTCTTGCCAAGCGGTAATGCCTTGTTGGCGTCTTTCCAGTTTTACCCGTACAGCGCCTTCGGCATTGGGCCGTGCAGGCGAGCAAGGTTCAAACGCGTTGTATACATAATTGCCGGCACCACCACCATGTGCAGCATTGCCCAACTGCGCATCGGCCCATTTCATAAAGGCGGTAAGTAAGATAAGTGCTACTGTTTTTCTCATGTCACTGGGGTTTTAAATACGGTCTACAAAAGATTAGTTGCCACAAGTAATGATTGGATAAGGAGTACGTGGCTGGCAGCTGGTATTAAACTCAAAGCCACCAAACTTCAGGTCTTTATCGCCATTAGTATTATAGCTCATGTGTGCGCTGGTTTGCAAACAGAAACCCGCCCCCGCTTTTACACAAGGACAATACCAGGGGTGGTCGCAATCTGAATCGCAGCAGCCTACGCCTACCTCGCCACTAGCACTTACATCTACCCAAATGCTACCCGATAAGGCTGCGGATACAGGTGCTACGCTTATACAGCCATTGACCTCTACCGGTGCATTTACCTGCCCCTCGGCATGCACACAGCCCACACCAACCGATGCACCGGCATATACTTTCAGATATACACTTCCGTTCACATTAAAAGCAAACGTGGGTGAACCATCAAAATTCAATGCAGTGAGCACATTCGCTTTTATTTCATGATTGAGTCCGGCACTGCCAAACGGCCCCAGGCTAAGATTAAATTGTGGCACCTTAGGTATGGGCATCTTAATGCCGGCAGCGGCTGCCAGTCCGGTGAATCCGCTACCGCTCATGGTGGCAGGCAGCGTGCCGGTGACACTAAACTCTTTGAACTTGGCTGTAATCGTAGGTGGGAAAGTATTTACTCGACCAATAAAGGATGCCGCAGCGGCTTCGCTAATCCAAAAGTCGGGCGGGAAGTTGACCTTGCCACTACCAAAGAAATACCACTTGCCACTGCCCATCATCATTTCCAAATCCATAGAGATATTCTGATTGCCGGTGACCGCATCAATATGCGAACTACCTACCAGAGCCCCTTGATTGAAATCGTATACAAAGTTCATATTGCCAAATGGAGTGCTGGCACCCTCCACACCTACTTTGTTACCGGGCTGAGCCACCACATCGCCTTTAATCTCCATGCTCACTTTCTTCTCACTTTCCTTCACTCCTTTTTCGGCTGGCACGGAGAACAAATCGCCATCAAATTTAAAGTTGCTCCAGGCCCCACCGGTGGTTGCCATGGCTCCGGCTACCTTTTCTATTCCTCTGTTTTTGTTGGCTGCGGTATAGTAAAACTTGTTAGCAGTGCCAGTGGTAGTTATTGTAGTGCCGGCAGTGGTTCTTTTCAGTTGAACATTAAACAAGTAGTTTTTAAGCGAAGCATTCTCATCTTCCATTGTTCCGTTTAGCTCCAAATTATTATCGAAGAAGGTATATGTGCCGGGCTTAGCCGGAAACTTACACAACACGCCTTTGGTTTGCAAAGTCATGGCACCCGGTTCTTCAAACATTACTTTGGTGTTGCCGTTTTCTTTTATCCATTTCAGGGTAAAGTTGTCGTTGTATTTCAATTGAGGAATGCCAAAGTTGATGGCCCCTTTCATGATAATGTTATCAGCACCGGCATCTAAGGTGCCCGGACTAAAGGTGGCAATCTGATGAATAGTCACATCACTGTTGTCGTTCACCAGCATAATCTTGTTAGGATAGCCATTGCTATAGCTGCGTACACTGGCTACTTTGAATTGACTACTACCGGTCATACCAGGCAGGTTTCCGAATTTGGCGCAAAAGTTTTTGCCTTCTGCAGGCAACATCACAAAACTCCAGGCTCCGGTGCCTATCCCTTTATCGAAACCGAAAGACTTAATGGTGCCCGGCTCCATTTGCAAATTTACAATACCCGCCAGCGACACATTGTTCAATTGCGGTTCGCCATACAAAAGATCGGTGTAGGTCACACTCATATTTTTCATAGGCACCGAAATTCCGGTGTTCACTGTTCCGTTCTTGATGATCAATCCACCGGATTCTTTGCACTGCCAGTCGGTACTGCTCAGTGACCATTTGCCGAGCGGTATCTTGATTTCGCCACTACCCGCAGCAGGTGTAAGCACCGATTTGGGTTTCAGAACAATGTCGCCTACATTCAAATTAATATCCGGTGCATCTACATAGTTTAGCTTAGTGTGAATCACCGTATTCAGCGTCAGTTCATCTTTTGTCAGCAACGATTTATCAGAAATAGCTTCGGCACCGGGGTATCGGTTAAATAGATTAAACAACAAATTTTGACCGTTGTATTTCCCAATGCGGAAACCCTGAGCGCCTTTCGGAGTTGATTTATCAGAGGTAAAAGCGGCATACCATTCATCGTGGGTGCTGCCTTTGGGCCAAGCCGGAATATCAGCCGTAAACTTTGCCCCTTTTGTAAAGCTACTCTGGTTAACAGAGAAATAACCTTTGATTACCCCTCGTGTAAAGGTTACGGGAGCGGTTATGTCGCCAGGTCCAGTACCCGAGCCGGGAACCAGATAAGCATCATTATCAATTTGTATCCCTTGATACAAAAACGGATTGCCATATACTTTTCCAAAGTAAGTATCAAAGACCTTTACATCGATTCCATACTCGTCAGTGGTAACAGGATACGAAGCTGCCACACAAATAGGCTTGCCACTGGGGCCGTTGGTGTTTCCAGGCTTTACAGCCACTTCGCTGAACGCCAATTGCTGACTTCCTTCTGCTGCTATCACGCTGTTGGATGGCGGTGTTATCACGTTGCCCCAAATTTTTCCACCACCACCCTGAGCATCCAAGGTGAGTTTCACTACTTCAATGGGGAAACCAGCCAGCTTAGAAATATCCATAGTAGTGCATTCGGTAACGCTGAAATCATGTGTATAAGCATATACTCCGGGGAAGAGTTTAATTCCCTTGGTAGTTTGCGCGGAGTAAAAGGTGGTATAGGCAAAATCGCCAATGAAATTTCCGCCTGATTTAGCACAGAATATTTTGATAGAATTCAAGTGCGGTACACCGCGCAAGGTAAAGGAACCATCCGCAGCAGTGTAGGTTTCCACGGGGGTGCTCAGTTGCGTTTCATCCACATAGATGTGTGCTCCGGCTACCGGCAAATTACCGTTTTTCACTTTACCGGTGAGCACAAATCCCCGGTCGAGTTTCACTTCCACTTCTTTCCAGGCCACATAGGTTTGCGGGTTACTGTTTACTACTACTTTCTTGGGCACATACGGGTAGCCGTTAATGTCTTTTCCGTAAACAATGAAATCAAACTTAGTAGCTGTAGAGTTAAACGTAGCATGACCTACATGGTTCTTAAGCATAGTGGGTTCACCGCCATTATTGGTGCAATTGCTTCCCTTAAAAGAATTGACTGTAGCATTTTTAAGCTCGGCCCCCATGTAGGGTAACAATGCATTCGTGGCTTTATCATATACCATAAAATCGATGTCGTGCATCCGCGGCCGAACCGTAATTTGTGGTATAATGTATTCATTGTTGGACCCGTATTTTACATCTATCACTGCGCTATCCGGAATATACGCATCCATGTTTTCGGGGAAAATATAGACAGTGACTTTGCCCAGCGGACATTTTAAGTCTATGTGTTGCTCACATGCAAAGATACTACAGTTAGAGGCATACGACTGAGCCCAACTATAGTTTTTGCCTACTATAACTTTCGACTTAACGCCTAAACCGGTTTCGGCATCCACCAGTTTTGTTTTTACGGTAATGGGCAAGCGCAAATCCAACATCATGCTTTCCTGCTGTCCTTTTTGGGGTTGTGAACCACCAAAGGCTTTGCGCGCTTCATATAAGAATCCGGCTTTCTCTACATACACCAGGTAATAAAACTTTTCACCGGTCATAAATGCTTTGGTGGGTAGATTTTTGAACACAAACTTGCCGTCTTCACCAGTAATCTGCTCTTTGTGTACGCTCCAGCCAAACCAATTGACCATTCCCCCTATGCCGTACACCGCACACATATCACTAAATGTTAAACCTTGCGCGGTTGCATCCGATTGCAAATAATCCAATACATACTTTTTAGATTCTGGGATGCGCATACAATACACATGTGCATCAGCAAGCGTGGTATAGCCCATGTTGCTCAGTGGATGAATGGCTCCACGAATGGTTGGCAGTAGTGGTTTTGCTTCAAAGTAGTCGTAATTGGTAGTAGGAATATAGCTCGGTTGCTCGCTGTTAAACTTTTTACCGCTGCCTCCCCAGTTATAACTGAATCCAGTGGGGAACACCTGCGCATAGGGTGTTTTAAAGTTATTGCTGCTGATTTCATCAGGCTCTACATACAGATAGAAACTTTCATCATCAATTATTGAATTGCCATCGCCATGCGCCACCAATCGGCTAAACGAAAAGGTGCCATCGCTTTTGGTGGTTGTTTCAGCTACCACGGTATACACATCACCTGCATCATCTTTTATAGTGGGTTCTATCACCGAAGATTTATCGCCATATACTTTTGGATATAAATTGCCGGTGCCATACATCACCAACTTCACCCGCTGATTGGGGATGTGTTTCCATGCGGCTTGTCCCGGGGTCCATTCTTCTACCAATCGTCCCTCTGCTCTTACTTCGCATACGTTGGCGGTTAACTCTCCTACCTCATATTCATAACCACCATCTACCACAAAGCTGTTATCGGGGCTATAATAAAACGGATTGGTTACCACTACCCGCAATACACGATAGAGCTGCCCGCCACCATAATTTTGCAAGAAACCAATCTTGGTACTCTGGGAGGAAGAATCGGAGTAGACATTAAAATCAAACTTAAAATTACCACTGCCATCAGCCCAGGTAACATCAAAAATATCGGAGTTCCCATACTTGGAGGTAATCGAGGCCGGAAGATTGGTCGCAATTTTCTCCTGATTACCGGTTTTAATCACATAAAATGCCTTCAGCAGTAATTTTACGTTGGGCAAAGGAAAATCGGGAATGTTATTGGGAGTGTCACCGGCCGGCAGTACTTTTGCATAACGACCTTTTATATTGCCGCTGATAGAAGTATTCACCATCAAATCGGGAACAATGGTTAGTTTTCTATCATAGATTCCATTGTTGTATCGTAGTTCCCAATCGCTGCTGGGTTGGTAAGTCAACTCCAGATTACCGGAGTAACCCGTAGTCCAGTCTCCTGTGCGATATTTCACCGGATTCATAATGACCCGGTTGTCCCCGCTCAGTTTGGCATAGACGTAAATTCGGTCGTTTAAAAAATCCATATCATTCACCACCAGGTCGGTAAACTTGCAGGGGATGTTGGTTTTGGCATCACGCTTGGCTATTACATCATAGGTTTGTCCCTTTACGGTAATGGTTTCAGATGCCGAGCTCTCTTTATACCCTTCGTTCCTGGGAAAAGAAGCCGGAGAAGAGGGGTTAACAAAATAGCGCGGCTTGCGCAATACATATATGATGAGGTCTTTCGGCAACTGCTCGGTGGGAGTTGGTTTATTGTAGTAATCCTTCTTCGGCAGCTCTTTGAATGTCACATCAAGGCGATAGGATTTTACACGCGCGTAAAAGTCTTTCTGCACTTCCTTTTTGTTTCCATCCACCACTAAGTATTCATCCGGGTTGTTGACATACGGATTTTCCAAACCTGTTAAACTAATATCATCCTGCACCGAAAGCTTAAGTACCTTAACGTAATGATACGTGGTGCCTTTAATGGTAGTATCCATCACATTGCCTAGTATGGCATCCACATTTACTTCAAAGTGTCCATTGGCATCGGTGGTAGTGCTACCCACAAATTGCCCCGCATCCATAACCGATGAAGAACCGGTGAAAGCTTTTTCAAGCACCATAAATCCGGTTCCGTCTATGCTTACACCGCTGTTGTTATTTTCTTTAATAACCACGGCTTTGTAGAAGTTAATTTTCTTGTTGGCGTAAGGAAAGTTTCCGGGCCCGGCAATGGTGGATGTTGAAATAGCGGAGGGTAATTGTCCTTGCAGTAAACCTACATTGCTACTGAAAGATGCGCCAACCTTAGGAGGCGAATAGACAAAAGAAACCGACTTGGGTAAATTGTAACTGTAATACAAGTTTCCTGACACCTT
>CAYQRR010000081.1:0-8892 GCA_964419635.1 uncultured Chitinophaga sp.
TTAGCAAATAATTGGCTACTCGAAATGTTACACTCTCTTTCCGGGGACTTCCGCTTACAATGGTAATTTTCATTTGTTGAATTGATTTTATGGACTCTGTTATTGATACTCATCAATCTTCTAACACACCAAATTTGCCGGCATTCACATCGTCATATGCCTGAATAATTTCTGCTTTCGTATTCATCAAAAAAGGCCCATAGGCTACAATCGGTTCTTGAATAGGTTCACCACTCAGCAGTAATAACTTGGCCGCTGTTGTGGTTTCAATCGTAATCTCAGTTCCTAAATTGGCGAACAGTATGAAATGGTCCTGATTCACCCCTTCATTATTTATCGTTGCATTACCCTCCAAAACCAGAATTCCTGTATTGTAATGTTCAGGCAGCTCAAAGTCAATTTTTGCGTTGGCATCTAAATAGAGGTTGTAAACGTGCATCGGTGTAAATGTAGATGCAGCGCCCTTTACATCTTTAAAATGACCCGCTACTACATCCAAGCAGCCTTTACCATCAGGCAAACAGTATTTGCCCATCTGCTCCCGGGTAATGGCTTGATATTTTGGCGAATTCATCTTATTCCTTGCAGGAAGGTTCACCCATAGCTGCACCATATGAAATGCTCCACCGGCACGTGCAAACTCTTTTTCATGGTATTCTTTGTGCAACACTCCGCTGGCTGCTGTCATCCATTGTACCTCTCCCTCGCCAATTACACCGCTGTTACCGGCACTATCATGATGTGCCACTTTACCCGCATAAGCGAGTGTGACTGTCTCAAAACCTCGATGCGGATGTACCCCCACTCCCCGCTGATGCTCCGAAGCCGGAAACTCTACTTTTGAATTATAGTCCATCATAAAAAACGGACTCATTCGGGTCATTTCACCCTGTGGACCAGGAAAGAAATTGTGAACCCTAAAACCATCGCCCACCATATGAGGTGCGGGCGGACTCATCACTTTTTCGATTTGCTTTTTCATATCTACATCAAATGTAGATATAATAATTGTATCTACAATATTTGCAATTGATATTTTTACTTTCTTAACTTATCCAGCAGACGATTGAGTTCCTGAGCTTCTGTTTTAGTAACACCTCGTAGGTTATTTTCCCATTCCGCAGACTCGTTATCAATCTTGGTTAAGAGTGATAGTCCCTTTTCAGTCACTACAATGTCCACCTGTCTGCGATTGGATGGACACAGTTCACGTTTAACGTATCCTTTCAGTCTCAACTTTTCCACCAGACGGGTGGCATTACTACTTTTATCTAACATACGGCAAGTAATCTCGCTTAACATCATGGGCTTGGGTGAAGCGCCACGAAGGATGCGTAACACATTGTATTGTTCCGGGGTAATATCATATTTTTTAAACCTTGCCGCGTTCAGGTTATATAGCCAGCCACTGGTAAACATGATATTTACTGCCAATTTCTCGTATTCGCTTCCGAATTTTTTCTGCTGCTTAATTTCTTGCTCAATTGTTGCCATGTCGCAAATGTAATAATTGTATAGACAATCATTTCCATCCCCGTTTTGCTAGATATAAGAGAGCGTAGTATCCTGATATAGACCGGTAGTTATTTACAGCTTAGGCTGTTTACCGAACCAAGGTTGTGCTTTCTCCAACTGCGCAGCTAACTGAAATAAAGTTCCTTCATCGCCAAGTGGAGCGGTGAACATTACTCCCACAGGTAGTTCTTCAGTGGTCCAATACAGAGGAACGGTCATTGCAGGTTGTCCGGTGATATTAGCCAATGGAGCATAGGGAATCCAACTAAATGTTTTCTCAGCAATCTTTTCAATCATACCCGTATACCGAATGATAGACGAAATACCCAAAGCATTAAGAACGCGTAAAGAAATTTCTTCCATTGGCGGATTATTCATCGCCCCGATTTTAAAGGGTCGCATACCGAGTGTGGGAGTAAGCAGCAAGTCATAGCTCGTGTGAAACTCAGCCAGTTTTCTGTTCACTTCATTCCATTTCAACTTAGCTAAAGCAAACGCATTAGCCGAAAATGATTTGCCTAGTTTATAGAGTAACCAGGTATTGGGTTCCACCTCGCTCCTATGCGGTTTTCGGCCCCTTTGTTCGCCTATATAATCAAGTGTAGCCGAGGTTTCGCCATACACCATTGCATACAGCAATTCGGTGAGCACTTCTTTCTTGTAAGGCAGTTCTACCTCTTGCACCTCATGCCCCAGCGATTGCAACAACTGCACTGCATGAGCCATCGCTTTGATGTTCTCTTCATCCACGGGGGAATTTAATCCATCCGGCTTTTTTGTGGTAAAGCCAATTTTCAGCTTCCGAGGTAGTTTAGAGATCTCGTGAACAAAGGGATGCTCAGGTGGCTTTACATGGTATGGGTCGCCTTCGGTGCTGCCGTGAACCAAATCATAATACAATGCACTGTCGCGCACACTTCTCGAAATTACGCCCTCACTAACAGCACCACCCCATCCTTCGCCCAAATATGGCCCCAGCGTAATTCGGCCGCGAGTCGGTTTCATGGCAAAGAGTCCGTTGCAACTGGCCGGAATGCGAATGGAACCGCCTCCATCGTTGGCACTAGCCATTGGCACAATTCCGGAAGCCACTGCTGCTGCACTGCCGCCACTACTCCCACCTGTGGTGTAATCCAGATTCCATGGATTATGTGCCGCACCAAACAAGGCGGGCTCTGTCCAGGGTGTCAAACCAAATTCCGGAGTATTTGTCTTTCCAAAAATGACAAGCCCTGCCGATAGCATACGGTTCGTAACTACAGAGTTTTCGGGCGATACAAAATCCTGTAAAATGCGCGAACCACAGGTGTAACGAGTCCCTCTCAACTGCGGTCCCAAATCTTTTATCAAATAGGGAACTCCGGCCAGCGCAGCGTCCGGTTTAATGTGTTTCAATTGCTCCTTACCCAAGTCATACAGTTTGGTCACCACGGCATTTATCTTCGGGTTTACCTCCTCTGCCCTTGAAATAGCTATCTGTAACAAATCTTCAGGCCTTACCTCTTTCTTTTTGATGAGTTGAGCAAGCGAGGTAGCGTCATGCTGTCGGTTTTCGGTAAATTTCATTTTAAGGTATTTAAATAACAGGCATAAGCGGTAACTCCAATCAATACTGAAATAAAGTTTCCGACTAAAAAATAGTCGTTGGAGATTTTTGATTTATTGTCGAAACGGGTAGCGATTTTTAAAGCTCCAAACATGACCAAAACTGTGGAGATACCGCTGATGAGCGCAACATAAATTACCAAACGCTCCAACACTCCTTTAAAAATGGAAAGAAGAAGGTTGTCATGTTTAGGCATTCCTATTTCGTCTTTTTCAAAATACTTTCTTACAAAATAGTATATGACTAATGCAATTAACTCTGCAATAACAAAGACGATTGCTGCATCACTGATAGTGCTCATAATATGGAACGAATTATCTGCTTAGTTGCCGCGTATTCTTTTATAAATATGGACTTTTCTTTTCGCCAGAGTAGCGATATATCTTTCTTCATCTTGTGACCAACAGATTTATAATCTTTCAAATCCCAAAATAATGATATGACCGGATAATCACCCTTGTTCCAACTATCTATAAAACCGGTATAGATAAAGAAGCAGTCATTCAGTAAAGCGTCTTTTTTTCCGTTCAAGGAGGAAATGAGGATGCGGCCTTTCTTCTTTCCCTTTAAGTCGCTCAGCATTTGTCGCGCCTCTGTGAGCCCCGGCCCTAACATGCCGTATGCTGTTTTTTTGTTTATGGCTGTATCAATCACACCATCGTGGAGTACATAACGAAGTTTAAAGTCGAGCGAATGGCGTATAATCAACTCCTCCATCAGAATAATTATCTCTATCCCGTCTTCGAGCGATTTAACTACACACTGAAACTCGTCCCCTAGCGTAATGGTAATGGGAGATAAAAAAGAATTCTTTTTTTGCATGGAAACAAGAGAGGTTACCTTACTAAAAGCATTCATCAACTCCTTGCCTTGCTTTTTTCGGCTACCTATTATATCGGCCATTAGAATAACACTCATGGAAAGCATTTACAGCAAATATGAATATTTTGCATTTAAAATGCAATTTTATATTTTTTGCACTTATAAAGCAAACCGATGAACTGCCTGGATGTAAAAAAACGTAAAAGAGGAGCTACATGTAATAAACTACCGGGAAAAACTAGGAGAAAACTTTTTCGCGATCAGTTTCAAAAAGATGGCCGTAGTGTTTTCTCAGCTCAGAAACAAATAAATCATAGGGCAGATCGTCAAACTGCCCATATTCATGTAGGTAGTTCATGTATTTTTTACCCCCGTTGTATTCCTGAAATATGGAATCATTTTGTCCATCAAAATCTAACGCATGGGTGCCAAATTTTTCGCACAAGCTTTTATTAAAAGCCGGAGTGCATTTTACCCATCGGTCCTCTATCCAAAACTCATTATAACCATGAAACACAAACTTGTCGGTGCGCAGCATGTCTACAAATTTCTGTGTAGAAAGATGATTTTGAACAATAGAAAATCCCAGTCGGGAGGGAATGCCATGTATTCGTCCAACAGCTGCTAATAACAAGGATTTTTCGATACAATACCCTTTCCCGCGCTGTAGCGTGAGTGATGCAGAAATCAACTCCGGTTTCAAAATTAGATGGTACGGGTCATACAGAATTTCATCCCTCACTGCTAAATATAAATCCACCACTTTTTCGCGGGTAGATTTATCAGCTGCTGTTTTTGCCTGAGCATAGGCAATCACAGCTGGATGGTCGGTGTCAATAAAAGCAGTGGGGCGCAGAAATATTTCAAAGTTCATATGCTTAAAGGTGTTGTTATAAAAATCTCATGTTTCTCTATACGGCATTTTGGGAAGGCGCCAAAGAGTGTGCAGTTGGAGTTCGCCCGGTTACTTCTTCAAATTGCTCATCATATTTAGGATGCAATGTTCCCATGAGTCTATCCCAAAAATTAAAATAGATAGTAAAGTTTGAGTTAAAATAACGGTGGTGCATGTTGTGGTGCGTGGTGGTATTGTGCCAAAAAAGCCACTTGCTTTTGGTAAACCCTGCCGGGAAAAGTTCAAAGCTCAAATGCCCGAATACATTGTAGGTAATCTGATAGAAGCCGAAGAAAAGCAAGGTGTAGATATGCATGGGAACTACCATAACCAAAATGGGACCAATAAGGCCTTGAATAAAAGCTTCGTAAGGGTGAAATGAATAAGCGGCCCAGGGCGAAGGATTGGTACTTTGATGATGAACCAAATGTATATGCTTGTACAGTTTGGGATGATGCATCAAGCGATGTGTCCAGTAGAAATAAGTATCATGAATCAAAATGCTTAATGGAAAGGAGAGTATGAAGTAAGCGATGCCGTATTGATGTATGTCTTTGTAAACAGTACCGTAGCCGGCTTTCACTCCAAAATAAATTCCAAGCCCGGTACACGAAAACACGGCAATGCTGCTCATGCTGAAAAGAAATTCGCGTTTAAGTTGTCTATCGGTAGAAAGTTTACTTTGTATAATACGATGACCTAACTTCTTTCGCAAGAGCACCCAAAAAACCAAAAATGTGCCTCCGGCAAACAAAACATAGCGAACAGCCTCCGTCAAAAAGTGAACGGCAAATGCTTTTACAATTTCTGAAAGCAGGCTCTCCATTTATTGAGTATTTGAGATTCTTAGAACTATTGTTTCATGTCCATGAACAGTTAAAACAAGTGGTTTGTTCAACATCCCCAAGTCGGAATGTTTCCAAACATCGCGCACATTCCCTGATGCGTTTAGCTGTAAGCTTGTAGCGGTCAATTCAAATTTCTTTTCCCTCTTAGTGGTGTTAAAGACAGCTACAGCATAAGAACCATCTTGTAAAACTTTCTTGTATAGCCAAACACCATTTTTCTTATTCACTAGTTGCACCGGCTTACCTGCCGCATCCTGATTAATGGCTAATATCTCGGTATTCAAAAGTATATTTTTGGTGGCTTCGTTCATATTGCGCAGGTCACAACTGGATAGCAAAGGAGCATTCATGATGGACCACAAACTCATGTGGCTTTGGTATTCTGTGTCTGTCATACCTTTAAACATTCCATTTCGTCCGGTTGCTTTCCCTTTTCCATAGTTGCCCACTATTAGCATATCGGGATCGTTCCACCGCCCCGGTGTGCCATATTCCAGTATTTTATTTTGCCGTTTTATGATGCGCATGGTGCTCATCATAAATGGAATGCCGCCACGCCAAAGGTCAAAGATATCGGGGGTAGTTCTCCAATAATTCCCACCTACTTCCGGTCCCCACTCCCAGGGTTTAAACAAACCCCAGTTGCAAATGCTGTAAACGACTGAACGACCACTACCCTTCAGTGCATCACCCATTTTTTGATATCGGGCAATTGCTTCACTCTTTTTCCAAGGAACAAAACAGAAGTCATATTTGAGCAAATCCACACCCCATTCCGCATACACTTTGGCATCTATCTCCTCGTGCTGAAAGCCTCCAAAGCACTTTCCGCATGTCTTATCACCCGCATCCGAATAAATCCCCAATTTGAGCCCTCTGGCATGCACATAATCGGATAGCCATTTAATACCGTGCGGAAACTTTTGGGGATTGGCCACCGGACTGCCATCTGCTGCCCTTGTGCTGTCATGCCAATAATCGTCCATGTTGATGTATTGATAGCCCACATCGCGCATGCCCGTGCTTACCATGGCATCGGCAATTTCCATCACTAATTTTTCATCCAGTGTATTAGTAAACACATTCCAGCTATTCCAGCCCATGGCAGGCGAAAGGCATAATTTATTACCAATCTCAATTTTTAATACTTCTTCCGACTTGCCTAAGGCATTACTGGCGGTAATGGTTGCTGTATATGTTCCTTTTTCGTGAACCACTCCGCGGATAATACCGGTGGTAGCATCAATGGATAACCCTACGGGTAACTGAAGTGCCGAAAATGTAATAGGCCGCTGCCCGGTAGCCGGAACGGTAAATAAAAATTCGGTGCCCGGAAAATTGCCAGTGGTAGTAGGTCCGTGAAAAACCGGAGGTCCTTTGTAAAGCATATCTTCTATGCCAACGGCAAAAAGGAGAGACGAAAAAAGAGAGAACAAGGCAAGTAGATAAACTCTCATACCAGATTTTTATGCAAAAAAGGAAAGTTTTGTAGCATAACAAACGGTTAAGTGCGTTTAAGTTACTATTCACCAAATAAAAAAAGCCGGGCTAATGCTATTTCCATTTCTTCGCGCAAAAAAACAGAGGCCTCTGTTATGAAAAAAGTATTCGGTACGGTAGTGTGCGTGGTCTTCTATCTGGCCAGTGTAGCGCAATCAAAATACACGGTAAGCGGCATAGTAAAAGATGATAAAACCGGAGAAGAACTGATTGGTGCTTCGGTATATTTAAAAGACACTACGGGAATAGGCACGGTCACCAATAGCTATGGTTTTTTCTCCCTTTCTATACCAATCAGCAAAAAAATACTGGCGGTGCGCTATGTTGGTTATAATGATTACACTTTGGGTATAGATTCGCTCGCCAATCAGGCCTTAAACATCTCCTTAACACCTACATCCAAAGATTTGAAGGCAATAGAAATTACTGCTAAAAAAGGGGACGACAATATAAAATCTGCCGAAGTAAGTGCCATTAAACTTGACATTAAGCAGCTGGAAAAAATTCCGGTTTTGTTTGGCGAAAAAGATTTGCTGAAAACCATTCAGTTGCTACCCGGTGTGCAGCCGGCTGCTGAAGGCAATAGCGGTTTTTATGTACGTGGAGGCAGTAACGACCAAAACCTGATTTTACTAGACGAAGCTCCGGTTTATAATGCCTCTCACTTGTTGGGCTTTTTCAGCACTTTTAATAACGATGCCATCAAAGATGCCACACTATACAAAGGGAATATGCCGGCTGAATTTGGCGGACGGCTTTCAAGCGTTTTGGATGTAAAAATGAAGGAGGGGAACAATAAAGATTACGTAATTAGCGGAGGCATTGGCCTCATTGCGTCACGCTTGAATATAGAAGGGCCTATTGTAAAAGACAAAGGCTCGTTCATTGTATCCGGCAGAAGAACCTATGCCGATGTTTTTCTTAAACTGTCCAAGAACGAAGCGCTTCGCAAAAGCCAGTTGTTCTTTTATGACCTAAATGCCAAAGCCAATTACCGCATTGGTCAGCGCGACCGGATTTTTGTGTCGGGATATTTTGGCCAGGATAAATTTGGATTCAGAGACCGGTTCTCCATCACTTACGGGAATACCACTGCCACTACGCGCTGGAACCACGTCTTTAGCGATAAGTTATTCTCCAACACATCTTTTATCTACAACGATTTTAATTATACCGTAGCCATTAACCAGGTGAGTATTGACGTTAAATCTGTGGTGAGAGACTTCAGCCTTAAAGAGGATCTTGATTTTTATTTGAACGCCAAGAACAAATTCAAGTTTGGTTTCCTGACAACCTTTCACACGATTGTGCCGGGTCAAATTGTATCCAAGGATACTGCCCGCCTCAATAGCATTCTGCTAACCAAAAACTACGGTTGGGAAAATGCAATATATGCCCAACACGAGGTATCCATCAAAAACAAAGTAGTTATCAACTACGGAATCCGGTTTTCCATCTTTAGCCAGACAGGCCCTTCGAAATATTACAAATTCCCCGACCCGGAAGTCACCGATACTTTTGATTTAAAGTTGGGACAATTTGGTAGAACGTATTTCAATGCAGAGCCACGCTTCTCTATCAGTTATAACTTCTTCCCCAAAATGAGTTTTAAATTGGCTTACTCGCGCAATGCTCAAAACCTTCACTTGCTATCCAATACCACAACCTCCTTCCCTACAGACCGATGGGTGATGACCAGCAATAAT
>CAYQRR010000082.1:0-8886 GCA_964419635.1 uncultured Chitinophaga sp.
AAGGGTGATTGTTTTAAAGGCAAAGCCCATTGCGAAAGTGATGACGAATGTAACGCTTATCAGAATTGTTTTTTGCATAGCAGAGTTATTTGTGTCCGGGTGCCGGTGCGGTTAGTTTCAAAGTTAATTACCTGTTTTTTTAGGATTCGGCATAGGCATAAAAAAACGCCCCATTACAGGGCGTTCTTTTTGGAACCGAGATTGAAGGAGAGTTCTACTTGCGGGCCTGTAGCTGCGCGGGGGCTTTAGCTTCAGGAGCAAGTTCAATACCAAGAGCCTTGGCTTGTTTATAATCTTGTTTGGCTTGTTTCTTTTTCTTCATGCCGGTGTAGGCATCACCACGGGCCTGAAAAGTTTTGGCGAAGGTGGCATCCAGTTCAGCGGCCTTATCTAAGTGCTCCACCGCTTTACCATAGAGACCAATTTTGATAGCACATACTCCAGCATGGTAGTGGAAGTTTCTGTTTTCGCCCAACTTGGCAATCGCATTTTCATAGTTGTTGAACGCCTGTTCGTAGCTGTTCATGCTCATATAGGTGTCGCCCAGTTTGTTGTACCCTTCCGGATTTTTAGGATTTACACGGATGATGTTTTGCAGGTAGGCTGCAGCATGTTCATAGTCTGCATTTTTGAGTGCAATGTTTACCAGATTCCAACCCACTTTTTCGTTGTTGCGGTTAAGGGCATACAGTTTGGCTAGGAATTTTTCTGCGTTTTTGTTGTCGTTTTGCTCCAGATAAATCTGGCTGATCAGTGCCACACAGTTGCTGTCTTTAGGGTTCAGCACATAGGCTTCGTTCAATGATTGCAAAGCAGCTGTTTTGTCGTTTAGTCCATAATGCACACGTCCCAGATTGTATTTAGCCACGGCTAATCCTTTATCCAGAATCACAGCCTGGCTAAAGTGGTCGCGGGCATTCAGATAATTGTTCTGAAGCATAAAGCACACCCCGGTAAGATTGTGCACATCGGGGCGATTAAAATCAATATCCAGCAGGCGCTTATAGTTGGCCTGTGCCATGGCATATTTGCCTTGATAAAACTGAGCATTGGCTAAAAAGAAGATGGCAAAAGTATCTGTAGGTTCCAGCTTCAGATATTCTGCAAAATAGGTTTCGCTAGAATCCCATTTTGAGGTATTATAAAACGATGCCCCGCTGCTCATGATGCTGCGTTTGTAGATTTCGGGCTGCAGGTTAGAGGCTGCAAGTCTGCGCAGAAGCGAAGAGTCTACGCCATAGCTGGCTGTCAGTTCTTTATTTTTAGTGGCAGCCTCATGATTCACCAAAGAATCATAAGCCATCGACATCAGTCCGGTTACCAGGCCATCGCTATATCCAAGTGCTACCATTTTCTGGCAGTTCATGATACAGTCGAGATAGCGCGAATGCGCAAAATAATGAATCGCTCCGCTGCGGAGGTCCATATTGTCGTTTCCAATTTTTACAGGTGGTTGAGCAACAGAAATAGTTGCCAGTGCTACGCAAAATAGCGTGAATAGTTTGTTTTTCATCCTCATCTCGGTTTTGGGTGATTGGTTATTGTTTTTCGACCCGCTGCCTTTGGTGAGGAGGTTACTCCCTTTTACCCTCGGGCTTTGAATCTATCAGATACCACCAGGTCCTTCTCACCTGGCGTGTATTTGTAAAATCCTTCTCCGCTTTTTGCTCCCAGGTATCCTGCTGTTACCATATTGACCAACAGCGGACAGGGCGCATATTTCGGATTTCCGAACCCATCGTGGAGTACCTTCAAAATGGCCAGGCAAACATCTAAGCCTATAAAATCAGCCAACTGAAGAGGTCCCATCGGATGAGCCATACCAAGTTTCATCACTGTATCAATTTCACTAACCCCTGCTACTCCTTCGTGTAGGGTGCAGATGGCTTCGTTTATCATCGGCATCAGTATTCTGTTTGCCACAAAGCCGGGGTAATCATTTGCTTCTACCGGAATCTTGTTCAGTTTACGTGAGGTGTCCGAAATTTGTTTCATTACTTCATCAGAAGTTGCATACCCCCGGATAATTTCGACCAGTTTCATCAGTGGGACGGGGTTCATAAAGTGCATGCCTATTACTTTATCGGCCCGCCCCGTAGCTGCGGCAATTCGGGTAATGGAAATAGAGGAAGTATTAGACGCCAGAATTGTTTCGGACTTGCAAATGCTATCGAGTTGGCGAAATAAATTGAGCTTTACTTCCACATTTTCGGTGGCCGCCTCTACTACTAAGTCGGCATTGGCACATATTTCCAGCGTGGTATGTGTGCTAAGGTTCTTCAGCAATTGCTGTTTTACATTTTCGGAGATGGTACCTTTCGCAATCATACGATCGGCATTTTTTGTGATGGTAGCCAGGGCTTTATCCAGCGCAGGTTGCGAAAGGTCTACCAACTGTACTTCGTAATCGTTCATGGCAAATACTTGCGCTATGCCATTGCCCATGGTGCCTGCACCTATCACCGATACTTTCTTTATCATCTTCCGATTGTTTTAAAATGCTGTTATAAGTTACTCTTTAAAAAACATAGCTGCCACCGGCACCACTACATCGTGCGGCACCAGTTTAGCCGATAGCGCACCCATTTTATTGGTAAATCCGGGCACCACCACACTTTTATTTTTTATCAGTCCATTCAATCCGGCTTTGGCTACTTTATCGGCACTCATCATGAATTTTGCATTTTTTTTCACTACTTCTTCCATCCCTGCCGGTTTAAAGAATTCCGTTTCTGTTCCGCCCGGGCATAGGGCGGTTACAAAAACATTTTCCTTTTTAAGTTCATGACGTAGCCCTCTCGAAAAAGAAAGCATAAACGCTTTGGTAGCAGCATAGATGGTCATTAAAGGAACCGGCTGAAAAGCACCGGTACTCACGGTGTTCAGGATATACCTTCGCTGGGTATTGCTGGTGGAGTTCAAAAATTCGTGAGCCATCTTTACGCAGCTATCTACGTTCAGTTTCATCATATCGAGCTGCTTTTGCAAATCCATCTCGCGAAATTTGCCATAGCCCCCCATGCCGGCATTGTTAATGAGCATGTTTACCTGCAGGCCTTGTTCTTTTACAAAGCCAAATATTTTTTTGTGTGCATCCTCTGCCAGCAGGTCTGTAGCGAATGTTTTTATCGATATGTTTTTGCCCGAAAGCTCTTCGGCTAACTGCTCCAGCAGTTCTTTAGAGCGCGCTACTAATAACAAGTTCATTTTCCTGTTGGCTGCCTCTATGGCTATCGCTTTGCCTATCCCTTTGCTGGCACCGGTAATGAGTGTGTAGTTCATGGGTTGTGTTACGCTGCGCTTATTTGCTTCCCGTAAAGGTGTAATAGAGCGTAGAAGCCCCCGGCTGAGCCGCTGCACCACTTACTGTGAGTGTATTGCCATTGAGCGTGCCTCCGCCTGTGAAGGTATAGGTGCCGCTGTAGCCGGCTACGGTGCCGTCTTCACTAATACTCACGGTAGTTTCGCTATTGAGTTTGCCATTGCCAATGGTAGCATAGGTGTAAGGCGAGCCCAGCACCAACGTTTGCAATTCCATTTTAATGGTTTTGTTATTCACTTTAGATACTACTACCCGGTTAAATGTATTGCTACCGGCCGTGCCGGTGTAGGTACCAATCCATTGCTCTGCCCAGTCTTTCTGGCATGAACTAAGCGACACAAGAAAGAGTAGTGCCATTGCACTGAGAAGCATAGTTGTTTTTTTCATAAGGGATGATTTTTTGTAAGTGTGAAAATAAAAATGGTTGGGGGTAAGCCAACCATCTAAAAAATGAGGTACGCTAGACTAAAAACTATTTGCCACCTAAAATTTTGGCAACCATTTCTCCAATGCCGGCCGGTGAGTCCACAACGTGTAAACCGCATTCACGCATAATTTCCATTTTGGCAGCTGCCGTATCATCTTTTCCGCCTATAATGGCACCGGCATGGCCCATTCTGCGTCCTGCCGGAGCTGTTTGCCCGGCAATGAATCCCACCACCGGTTTTTTATTTCCGTTGGCTTTAATCCAGCGAGCGGCATCAGCCTCTAGGCTTCCGCCAATTTCGCCAATCATGATAATGGCATCGGTAGCAGGATCATTCATAAACAATTCTACCGCTTCTTTGGTAGTAGTACCTATAATCGGGTCTCCACCAATTCCAATGGCGGTAGATACCCCCAGCCCGGCTTTCACTACCTGGTCGGCTGCTTCATAAGTCAGTGTACCGGATTTGGATACAATGCCTACTCTTCCTTTCTTGAAAACAAACGCAGGCATAATACCTACTTTAGCTTCCTCTGGGGTAATAACTCCGGGGCAGTTGGGGCCAATGAGGCGAGTGCATTTATCGCTTAGGTAGCTTTTAACTTTTACCATGTCTTGCACCGGAATACCCTCAGTAATACAAACAACTAATTCGATGCCCGCATCGGCAGCCTCCATAATAGCATCGGCTGCAAAAGCCGGTGGCACAAAGATGATGCTTACATTGCATCCGGTAGCTTTTTTAGCATCGGCTACGGTATTGAAAATAGGCTTGTCTAGATGTTTTTCACCGCCTTTGCCGGGGGTTACACCACCCACTACAGGCGTACCATATTCTATCATTTGAGTAGCGTGAAAAGTTCCTTCCTTTCCGGTAAAACCTTGCACAATAATTCTTGAATCCTTGTTGACCAATACGCTCATGTTAAATTTATTTTAGTTCGTCCGAAGTTGAAACAGACGGGTGCGAATAAAGTTATTTTAGGGGAAATGAGAATTTCATTTTTGGACTAATCAGACACAAAAAAAGAGGCACCTGAAAGTGCCTCTTTTTTGTTATAACTCTAAACCTTATCGAATAATGGTAATACTACCGCTGATTTCTTCGGTGCTGTTATCAAAGAAACTGACCACTAACTTGTAGACATAAGTGTCTACCGGTAGTTTTTTGCCGTCCTTAGTACCGTCAAATGCATTCCCATTGTTGTTTCCGTTGTACTGAGCGGGGTTAAAGTAGATTCTTTCGCCCCAACGGTTAAAGATAGATACCTCTGTGCTGTTAGCCCCCAAAATATCAAATTCAAAAAAGTCATTCAGTCCATCTGCATTGGGGCTGAACGCAGTGGGTATAAAATACTGCACAGAGTTTTTAACTACAACAACCATGGAGTCGTAGCCTACACAGCTGTCACCGTCCATTGCCATCAGCACATAACTGATTGTGGAGTCGGGGGTAGCGTTGGTGCTTTGACAAGCGGTGCAACTCAAGTTTACATCCGGCATCCACCAGTAGCCAATAATACCGTTGGCGGATGTAGCACTTCCATTTAATGTGACGGTTTGCCCTCTCACCGAAATCAAATCTGGTCCGGCATTTACCGAGAACCCTTGCGGTTGAGTGATGGTAAAGGTCACACTTTCGCTGCAACTATTGTTGTCCTGCACAATGACGGTGTAAATGCCTTCGGTAAGTCCGGTGTAAACACTGTCGGTTTGGAATGCCCCATTCAGATAGTATTCATACGGTGTCACGCCTCCGGTTACTGATATGGAAACCTGCCCGTCATTGCCTTGGAAACAGCGCACATTGGCCGGGGCCAGCGACACTTTAATTTCGGTTGGTTCACTTAAGGCTACAGATGCAGAAGCGGAACAGTTGTTTTGGTCCGTTACGGTAACAGTGTAGCTGGCGTTACCTGAAAGATTGCTGATAGCAAAGTTGGTTTGCACCGGAGTTGTGTTCCATGCATATACATAAGGGATGCTTCCACCGCTCACAATAGCCGTGGCTGAACCTGTTTGGTCGCCAAAGCATTTTGGACTTTCACCCTGTAGCAGAATATTGAGCGCAATAGGCTCATCTACCACTACGGGATTTGCATTGTATTTGCTTACACAACCGCTGTCATCTTGCACTACGATATAGTAGTTCTTGGCGCCAAGCCCATTGAAAACACCAGAGCCAGCAAAAGTTAAGGCGCTGTCAATTGAGTATTGCACATTGCCATTGAGGGTGGTAGCATTGATTGCAATGCTTCCGTTGTTGGCATTGTTGCAAAGTGCATCGGTAACAACCACACTGTTGATAGCAGGATTCAGGAGTTTGTTTACCCAAACCGAATCGTTCATATAGCTCTCACAGCCGTAAGGGCTTATGCCACGAACTTTGTAAAAACCGGGAGCGGCTACTTTTGTAAAGTCAATAGCATTTCCGGTGCCTGTTTCGTTGGGAACAGCCGGTAACACACCGCCTTGGAGCAATACATAAATGGAATTGACTTCAGAGCCATCAATTGACACCACGACACCTGAATCGCCATCGCAGAATGCACCACCACCCGACACGTTAAATTTAACGGGCTGTGGAGCCAGAAAAATAACCGCGCTATCATTCATAGGTGTAGAGCATCCAGTGATGGAATTGGTCCCCACTACCGTGTAAGTGCCGGGTTCATTAATGTTGTTGAATACAATGGGTAAAGTACTGCCGGGCAACGCAACATTAACCGGTATGTTGCCATTTTTGTAGAGCTGATAATTCACACCAAACTCTGACCCGCTCAGTGTAATCTGTGTGCTGGTAACCTGACCTGCCAAACAGATGGTATCGGTACCTGTTACATTAAACTTCAAAGGCTCGGGGTATACATTAATAGTGGCATTGCTGAACATTTGAACTTCGCAGAGCGCAAAGCGAACGGCCATTACGGTATAATTTCCCACAGCAGTTT
This sequence comes from uncultured Chitinophaga sp., assembly GCA_964419635.1. GTDB lineage: Bacteria > Bacteroidota > Bacteroidia > Chitinophagales > LD1 > Bog-950. Next base: position 6,701 of record CAYQRR010000082.1, read on the forward strand.
GCGGAGCAAAATTTAAGAATCCTCCGGTGCCCGTTAAGGAATCTACCGATACGCCATTCAGTTGCAGATAGTAGGTAACGCCAAGTTCAGATCCATTTAGTGTAACCACAGAGCCCGCAGAACCGGGACAGTAGTTGCCACCACCCCCTACAATAAACTGAATAGGCAGTGGAGCGATTCGGATAGTATCAAACACCGGTTTGCTCCAGCCGCAGCAAGCCTCGCGAACACGATATCGAACGGAATACAATCCGGGCGCAAAGCCAAAGAGATTTACGCTTGGGCTTGGTAATGTAGATTGATACAAAGGATTGTTGACGTTGGTGCCTTGATACACTCTCCAGTCAAATTCCGTTTCAGTACCCCAGTGCGTGGCCGTCAGGTTTACGCTGCCATCCACACAAATAGTACCGGATGAAACACTAACAACCGGCAATGCGCGATTGTCATCTGCAATTTTCAAATACTTAGCGTAAAGATTTCCGTTAATGGTAAGGTCAATATCTACCGAGGGGGTAGTGGTATAAACCAACACCGGACTGCTTCCCGCACTGTAGCTGGATATTGGGCTTCCGGCCGGCTGGTCGCGAAGATCGTTGACGATATTCAGCGATGATGGGAAAGACCATACTCCGGACGATTTGGTCATACTGATTTCGGAGTTGATACAAGCTTTACTGTTTTCATAATTGATACCAACGGTGTAAACATTCGGCACTGCCGTAGAGGAGCCGTTAATTACTGCACCACCAGCAGTGGCAATATTCATATCCAAACCATTCGCTCCGTCTTGTCCGCGACCACCATTACCGCCATTACCACCGCGTCCACCATTACCACCTGCACCACCATCACATCCACCGTGATTATTTCCACCGGCACCAAACGCTCCTGCACCACCATTTTGTCCTGCAGCACCATTACCGCCTGTTCCTCCATCGCCACGCAATACCAATGATGTAGTTATTGTTCCTGAGGTTCCGGCTCCGCTGGCATACAGTGCAAATGAACCACCACCACCATATCCTCCGGGGCCGCCTAATCCACCGCCACCACCAGCACCACCATTACCTCCATTGGGAGTTCCACCACCGCCACAGCTACAGGTGCAGCAAGATCCAATATCTCCGCCACCACCACCACCACCACCACCACCGCCAAAACCGTTACTACCGTTTCCGGCAAGTCCTGCCGGTATGTAGTATGGTGAGGCTACTCCTGGAGTAGCGGGTCTTACGCCTGCCGCAAATCCACCACCTGCCGCACCGTCCAACCCATTCCCCCCTGCACCACCTGTGCATCCACTGGCATTACATCCAAAAATATTACAGCCACCACCGCCACATCCAGAGCCGGCACCTCCTGCGCTTGCGCCACCATTTCCGGCACCGCCACCACTGCCACCACCACCGCTACCGTTGCATCGGGTGTTGCTACCATTACCACCACCGCCACCATTACCACCGCCACCGCCACCACCGGTTCCGGCTGGCGTAACTCCAGCCGCACCATCTGCTGCATTTCCTGCATATATTTTGGTGCGAACAATCTCAAAGCCTGATGAGCCGTTGATTGCCAATACTCCATAATTGGAATATCCGCGAGAAGACGATGTTGTTGAATTGATGTCCGTAGTAATAATGACCAAATCTTGCAACATCCAATTGTCATCATTGTCAGATACGAACCCTACACGGTGTGCCACATCGTTATTGACAACTTGTGTGCCTGTGCAAACTATAGTAGTGCTGTCGGCATTTTGCTTGGTCCATATGTTGTTTAATACTTTATATCCCCCTTCGATGATGAGGTCGTTTTCAAGTTGCAACGGATTGACCTCGTTATAGGTGCCCGTTGCCATCCTTATATATTTTCTGCCGTTAAGCTGGGTCAAAGCATACTCCAATGTTTTGTATGGATTGTCCGGCCCTCCGCGGTAAATGGAGTCTTCGCCATAGGTGGCTACATATGCAAAATCGCAAGTAGAAGAACCGACCGTCACCACACATACATTCGACTGCGCATCCGGTTGAGGGCAAGCATCATTATAAGTAAGGTTGATGGAGTAAGTTCCCGGATTTACGGGCGCTGTCCAGGTAAAATTCGAACCATTACCCGTGGTTGGTGAGCCTCCATTGGTGTTCCAGGTGTAACCAGTAAGTCCTAGCACAGCGCCCGGGTTAGGT
>CAYQRR010000083.1:0-2733 GCA_964419635.1 uncultured Chitinophaga sp.
ATACTGATGGCAGTAGGAATGGTGTCACTTTCCGGCTGTCTTGTTTCCAAGAAAAAATTTGACGAACAAGTTGCTTTGGCCGAAAAATATCTGGCCGAAAAGAACGATTGCAATGATAAACTGACCGCTGCCACTGCAACCATAGACGATTTGAACAAGCAAATTGCCTCACTTAAAGATGAAATCCAAAAACTGAAGGACAGTAACTCCACCCTGGAGGAAAAAAACAGAAAACTGAACCAGTTAAAAAATGAAAGCGATGCCTTGTGTGAAAAAGTAAAACAACAGTTGGATGCGCTGGCAAATGCCTCTTCCTCCGAAAAAGATAAACTGCTGAAACAGCTGGCAGAAAAGGAAAGGGAGTTAATGAACAAAGCAGAGGAGTTAAACAAACTTTCAGCAGATCTGAATAAACTTTCAGCGGAATTGAATGAGCGCGATGCCAAAGTGCGCGAGCTGGAAAACCTGATAGCCCGGAAAGATTCTGCCGTGCAAGCACTCAAGAAAAAAATGCTGGATGCATTAAAAGGTTTTAACTCCAGCGAACTGAGTGTGTATGAAAAAGATGGAAAGGTTTATGTTCAGTTGAGTGATAAATTGCTGTTTGCAACCGGCAGCTACACTGTAGAGCCTAAAGGGAAAGATGCATTGAAAAAAATAAGCGAAGTACTCAACAAGCAAAGCGACATATCTATTATGGTGGAAGGGCACACCGACAATAAGCCCTATTTAGGTTCCACCACCGGACCTATTAATAGTAACTGGGACTTGAGCGTGATGCGTGCTTCCTCGGTTACCAAACTAATGACAGATGAAAACAAAGTGGATTCAAAAAGAGTGACCCCGGCTGGGCGCGGTCCATACTTTCCTGTTGAAACAAACGAAACGCCTGAAGGACGAAGCAAAAACCGCAGAATTGAAATTGTGCTTACTCCCGATATCAAGGGGATTATGGACATTCTGAACGGCACGAATTAAACCTAGCGCTATTTTGGGAGTCGAACGGGGCAAGCCCCGTTTACTGCATGCATGAGACACACCGGCAATTACTGCAAAAAACCGCTGAAGGAGATGTAGCTTCCTTCCAAAAATTATATGCGGATTTTTGCGACCGGGTATACAACACGGCCATTTCGCATTTGCAAGATCAATTGGATGCAGAAGAAACTACACAAGATGTTTTTATAGAAATATTTCGGTCAGCTGTTCATTTTAAATCGGACGCTACCGTAAGTACCTGGATATACAGAATAGCGGTCAATAAATGTTTAGATAAACTTCGTTACCGAAAAAGAAAAAAACGTTTTGCCTTTGTCACCAGTTTGTTTGGGTTGGATGGCTCATTGCGCCATGATAAAGCAGGATTTGATCATCCGGGAACCTTACTTGAAAATAAAGATAAGACAGTAGTATTATTTAAAGCGATGGAGCACTTACCCGAGCAACAAAAAACGGCCTTCGTACTGGCTTTTGTAGAGCAATTGCCACGCCAGGAAGTAGCCGACATCATGAAACTAAGCCTGAAAGCGACAGAAAGTTTGCTCCAAAGAGCCAAAGGAACGCTGCGAAAAGAGCTAGCCTTGTTTTATGAACAAGAGAAGGATTAAAAAAAAGTGGACGTCATAAAGGTGTATGAAAGATGGAAAATCAAATTGGGAAGAAGAGGGCATTCGTGTTGCCTTACAGCTAAAGCGAGCTGAAGCTCCTCCGTTTCTGTTCACCAGAATTGAGCAGGCTATTACTCAGGTGGATATTATACCTCTTAAAAATGCTGGATTCGTCTTTGCCGGTGTTACGCTGCTGATTTATATCAATTATTTTTTGCTACAATACAGGACAGACCAAACTAACACCACCAGAAGTGACATAAATTTTTACAGCGCAACACAATACAACCTATACGAATCATGAAAAAGGAAACGCTGCTGATTATATTGATTGCGCTCCTTCTTCTTTTAAATTTTGGAACGCTCGGCTTTATGTTTTTTTCCGGCAGAGGCGGCCCACCACATGGTCCACGCTTCGGCAAACACGGACCCGCGGAATTGATTATTCAAAGATTAGAGTTAGATGAGCAACAGCAAATGTCCTTTGAAACCATGCGTGAGCAGCACCATTCCAATATGGTAAGTTTGGACAAGCAAATGGAAGTAACCGTAAAAACCTACCTCAGTTTCGTAGGTCTTAGCGATAGCACTAAAATAGATTCTCTTCAACAAGCCATAGGAAAATTAGAAATACAACGCGCATCGGTGACCTACCAGCATTTTAAAGATTTAAGGTCTATTTGCAGTCCGGCACAGCAAGAAAAGTTTGATATACTGTTACCTGAACTGTTTCGCATGATCACCTCGCCTCCGCCACCCGACAACAGGAAACATTCGCATTAATCCCACCGAAGGTCTTTAATTTTCTGAAGCAGGACTTCGGCAATTTTCTTTTTGCTTTGATGTGTCCAGCCGGCTACATGGGGGGTTAGAACTACTCTATCATCTGCTGCCAAGCGATGAAAAATTTCTTTTTGTTCATCCGTTAGCGTTGTCAATTTTTCGTTTTCCAACACATCCAAGGCTGCCCCAACTATTCTTCCTTCCTCCAGGCAGCGCAGCAGGTCTGCCGTTTTCAGCACCATTCCGCGTGCCGTATTAACTAACCAAATCTTCTTTTTAAATGAAGTGAGAAATTCGTAGTCTATCATATACTTTGTCTCCGAAGTCAAAGGCAAGTGGAGGC
>CAYQRR010000083.1:2743-8868 GCA_964419635.1 uncultured Chitinophaga sp.
TATCCGCCTCCGCAAATATTCGTTCCAGCGAAGAGGGGGTAACCTGCCCACCACCAAAATCATGCAGATATTTATCGTAGGCCAGTATGTTCACATCAAAACCCTGCAATACTTTCGCAAATGCACATGCGTTATTCCCATAGGCTATTAAGCCTACTGTTTTGCCCGTTAATTCCTCACCTCTGTTGGCCTCGCGAGTCCACTTACCCTGCTTCACTTCCGCATTTGCTTTCGGAATATGATTCAGTAAACAAAGTAACAAACCCAGCGCATGTTCTGCCACTGCCACCTTATTGCCCTCGGGCGAGTTGAATGCAGCAATCCCCAGTTCGCTGGCACAGTCCAAATCAATTACTTCTAAACCTGAACCTAGACGACAAACAAATTTTAATTGAGCTGCGCGCTCTAGTAAGGCTTTGTCGGCAGGCACCCGGCTATTAATAATCAACCCTTGATACTGCGATATAAGATCCGCCACTTTCTGCACGGTAATGTCCGGCTCATAATCTACGGAAAATCCCATTTCTGTAAGGCCGTCTACAAGCAAAGGGTGGGCCGCATCTGTAATGAGTACTTTTTTCATGAATGCAGACTTATCAAATTTGTTAATTCATAAAATCTTTCGAGCGAAAGTTGCTCCGGCCTAAGATTAAATATTTCGTTTTCGGTGATGGCTTTGCCGGAGATAAACTCTTTTAAACTATTGCGCAATGTTTTTCTGCGTTGGTTAAAAGTGGCCTTTACTATTTTTTTGAAGAGCGCTTCATTACAGGAGGGAGGTGACTTTTTCCGGGTAATTTGAATAATACCACTCATTACTTTGGGTGGCGGGTTAAAACTCTCCGGGTGCACATCAAACAAATACTTACAATCAAAATAGGCTTGAGTCAATAAACTCAATACACCATAATCTTTGCTGCCATGAGGGGCAGCTATCCGCAATGCTACCTCCTTTTGAAACATGCCGGTTATGCGTTCCACTTTGTCGCGCTCGTCAATAATTCTGAAAACAATCTGCGAAGAAATGCTGTAAGGAAAATTGCCCACCACATGCACCGGATGCTTCATAAAAGCAAGGTTGGTGGTCATAAAATCTTCATGAATAATTTTCCCGCGCAGCGATGGAAAAGTTTGATGTAAATGCGCTGCCCAACGATCATCCAATTCTATAACATAAAAATCGGGATGCTTTTTTGCCACCAGATATTTGGTGAGGGCACCGGCCCCGGGACCAATTTCAACCACCGTCTGGTAGGGCGTTAAATCGCCAATAACCTCTGCAATGTGCTGCAGCACCGATTCATCTTTTAAAAAATGTTGTCCAAGAGATTTTTTTAAATGCTGGGCCATAGGGCGAATATAGGTTTGGTAAGCATCCTTTTTGCAAACCCGGAAAATCTTTTCATGTTTGCAGCGTTCGCGGAGCAGCAGACAGAGAAGTAGTAACCATCCCTCCCGTTACCTTGCCTCTCTGAGTTTCAGCTATCACCTCTCCGCTTTTCTTTTGTGTTTCAATTTTAAATTACGTATAAATCAAACGCTGATATGGCAGAATATAATACCTCGCGAGAAAAACTCTTTTTGAAAGAATATGGCAGACATGTGCAACGCATTGTGGCCAACTGCATGAACGAAAAAGATGATGTAAGAAGAAATCAGTTTGCCCGCGAACTGATTGAGTTAATGGGACAACTGAATCCACAGTTACGAAACGTGGAAGATTTCAGACATAAATTGTGGGACCATCTATTCATACTGAGCAATTATTCGCTGAAAGTAGATTCTCCTTATCCGATTAAGGACCGTGCCGAAATTGAGAAAAGACCCGAACGCCTGCCTTATCCGCAATCCAGAATAAAGTATAAGCATTATGGAAAAAATGTGGAGGCACTGGTAGAAAAAGCTATTGAAACAGAAGACCCCGAAAAGCAAGCCGGATTTACGGAGTGTATTGGAAACTTTATGAAACTGGTATATGAAAACTGGAGCAAGGAAGATGTAAATGATGATACCATTAAAAACGACCTGCGTCTCTTGTCCAAAGGCAAGCTATCGCTCAGCGAAGATCAAGATATCGGTTCACTAGCACGTGCGAATAAATTTAAAGGTGGCCGGGACAACGGACGACCCGAAGGTCACAGACACAAAGGAGGTGGCGGTGGAAAATTCAGAAGCAACCGAAACAAAAACTTCAAGAAAAAACGGTAGGGCTTATTTGCCTTTAAATACCGGCTTCCGTTTCTCTATAAACGCAGTAACCCCTTCTTTATAATCTTCGCTACGGCCGGCTATTTCCTGGCCATAGTACTCTTCGGTAAGCATTTCACTCAGGTTGGCGGTATAGGCCTTGTTTAGCATTTTCTTGATGAGGGCATAGCTTTTACCTGGGCCAGAGGCATAACGCTGTGCCAAATCATTTACGGCATTATCCAATTCTTCAGGCGCTACTACTTTGTAAACAAAGCCCATATCAAAGGCCTCTTTGGCTGAAATTTTAGAAGCCAGAGTCAGCAATTCAAATGATTTATTGTAACCCACTAGGTGCGGCAAAAAGAAAGACGAACCGGAGTCGGGAACCAACCCTACGTTGGCAAATACTTCTATTAAAGAAGCATTTTCGGAGGCAATAATCATATCGCAGGAAAGGGCCAAGGAAGCACCGGCTCCGGCAGCCACCCCGTTGAGCCGGCAAATAACCGGTTTCATCATATCACGAACGGCCATAATCATGGGGTTGTATCTGCGCAATACAGATTCTCCCAAACTTCTTTTCCCCACTTCGCCCTTAATATCCTTTAAATCCTGGCCACTGCAGAAAGCTTTGCCTTCACCACTCAAAACCACCACCCGCACAGAGTCATCTTTTGCTGCTTTTTTAAAGGCATCAATAATCTCTGCACTCAATTCCTCATTAAATGAATTAAACACATCGGGACGGTTAAGAGTAATTCGGCAAACAGATTGCTCTACAGAGTAGATAAGTGAATTATACATAGAAGTAGGATTAAATGAATTTGGAAATGATCGTAAAGGAAACAAACTGCCCGGTGAAACCCACTAGGTAACCCATAAAAACCTGCCGTGCATCGTGGGCATTCAAATACAACCGGGCAGTACCAATAATGCCCGCCAACAGAATTACACCAACCATTACAAGTCTTAAATCGTAGGTTGAAAATTTGACGATGGAAAGCGTTAAGCCCAACAAACACCCGGCTGCAATAGCATGGATACTTATCTTAAAAAACAGATTTATAAAAAAACCGAAAAAGACTGCGAGTGTAGCTCCGGCCATCATAAAAAACACCAGCGCATTAGGCGGTACTTTCATGGCTACATTCGGTTTAAACATCCATGTAGTCCAAAGATAAAAGGTAGCCGTAGCCACAAACGGAATGATGCGTTCTTTAGCAGTAATTAACTGAAGGCTATCAATCATCTCTAACCGTTTCATCATAAATAGCCAGATGACAGGAAATAAAAACGTGAGCGCAAACACAATGATTAACCAAACAATGTGTAGGCGGTCCGGAAAGTGTCCATACAAATTTGGATTGACGATTAATATGAGCAGTGTTCCATAGGTAGGAAACAACAAAGGATGAAAAATGGACGAAACCGACTGATAGAATAATTTCATGTTACAATATTACGGATGCTTGTTTTATAGCTCCTTTCGCAAGCGCGCTACCGGAATGTTTAGCTGCTCTCTGTATTTAGCCACCGTTCTGCGGGCAATATTGTATCCGCGTTGGTTCAGCACCTCTGTTAGCTTTTGGTCGCTGATTGGTTTTCGTTTACTCTCCATCCCTATCAAATCAGAAAGTATTTTTTTTACCTCCCGGGTAGACACTTCTTCACCGGCTTCATTCGTAAGCGCTTCGTTAAAAAAGAATTTTAAGGGAATGGTGCCAAATTCTGTTTGCAGATACTTGCTGTTGGCCACCCGGCTGATAGTTGAAATATCGAGCCCGGTTCGCTCTGCCACATCTTTTAAAATCATAGGCTTCATCTGCGTTTCGTCTCCGGTGGCCAAATATTCATATTGCAACTCCAGAATTGCCTGCATCGTTAGCATCATGGTATTGTATCTGCTTTGTATTGCTTCTATAAACCATTTGGCCGAATCAATCTTCTGCTTAATGAAGAGCATGGCATCTTTCTGCTGCTTCGACTTTTGCTTGCTCTTTTTATAGTCCGTAATCATTTCTTTAAAATGATTACTAATGCGCAGTTCGGGTGCATTGGCACTATTTAACGAAACCGTCAGTTCACCGGCATTATTCGTGAGTATAAAATCTGGAATAATCACATATTGCTCTCCACCTCCACTCGAAAAGGCACTGCCTGGTTTAGGGTTCAGCCGTGTAATTTCGTCTATTACTTTCTTTAGTTTTTCGGAGTCAATATCAAATGCGCGCTCGAGCTTATCGTAATGTTTTTTGGCAAAGAGGTCAAAATATTTTTCTACTACGCGAATAGCAATTTCAGTATGTATGGTCGGTTCCTCCTTTCGTTTCAACTGTATTAGCAAGCATTCCTCCAGGTTTCTTGCCGCTACCCCGGGCGGGTCTAGTTTTTGAACCTGCGCCAATACTTCTTTCAACTCCGGTTCTGTGCATTGAATGCCCTGGCGAAAAGAGAGGTCGTCTAAAACAGCATCCAACTCCCTGCGCAGATATCCATCGTCATCCAGACTGCCGATCAGTTGAAGCGCAATTTGTTCCTGACGTTCGTCCAGGTCAAGCATATTCAACTGCGTTTCCAAATATTCATGAAAAGTAGAGGTAGTGGCTACCGGCACGTGTTTGTTGTCATCATCCGGGTCGGGATACTCGCTGGAATCTTTGGTCTTATAATCCGCTACACCTTCATCATCCTCATCGTAGTAATCACTCATATCCATTTCGTCATCCACCTTCAATTCCTCTTCCTTTGCCTCCTGCTCTGCCTCCGACTCTGTGCTTTCATCCAAAGTGGGTTCATCGGTAGGTGTTTCATCGGGCATCACAATCGGATCTTCTTCACTTTCCCCCTCTTCCAAAGCGGGATTAGCCTCTATTTCTTCTTTGATTCTTTGTTCCAAATTGGCAGTGGGCACCTGCAGCAATTTCATGAGTTGAATCTGCTGTGGCGAAAATTTAAGGCCTAATTTCTGTTGTAACCGCTGATCGAGCATGGGGCAAAAGTTCAAAAAACAAGGAATTATTCAAGCCCCAAAAAGCAGTATTTTATTGTTATCATTGCGTATCGTATATTTAAAAATGAATCGTTTTAATAATCCTAATCGCCCATTAGATTTCAGCCGGTAGGTTGGTTACCCATATTTACAGAAGCCGGTTGAATTTCATCCGGCTTTTTTCTTTTAATATCTCCAATATTTTCGCAACCCATTTAATAATCAACCATCATATGACATACATTAAAGATTTACAAAAACACGAAGGGCAGACTGTTGAGTTGAAAGGCTGGTGTGCACAAAAACGCGACAGTAAAGGTTTAGTGTTTATGACTTTTCGTGACGGCACCGGATTTTGCCAGGCGGTAATTAGCCTGGAGGTTGTGGGGGAAGCTTCCTTTGATGCAGCCAAAAGATTGCCGCAAGAAAGTTCACTCACCATATCGGGCAAGGTAATTCGGGACGAAAAACAAATTGGCGGGTTCGAAATTCAGGTGGCACAGCTGCACGTGCTGGCCGAAGCGGGCGACTATCCTATTACACCCAAAGAGCACGGTGTAGATTTTTTGATGGACAACAGACATCTTTGGCTTCGCAGCCGCAGACAATGGGCCATTATGCGCGTGCGCAACCGAATCATCTTTGCGATTCATGAGTTTTTTCAAGGAAAAGGATTTGTGCAAATGGATGCCCCTATTTTTACTGGAAATGCATGCGAAGGCACTTCAACACTGTTTGAAACAGACTATTATGGCGAGCCGGCTTATCTGTCTCAATCCGGGCAATTATATGGAGAAGCGATGGCCATGGCACAAGGGTTGATTTACACGTTTGGCCCCACCTTCAGAGCAGAGAAATCTAAGACACGCAGACACTTGTCGGAGTTTTGGATGATAGAGCCGGAAATGGCCTTTTACGATTTGAAAATGGATATGGATTTGATTGA
>CAYQRR010000084.1:0-8856 GCA_964419635.1 uncultured Chitinophaga sp.
CGCGAGGTTTTTTTAAAATACTACCGGGCCATTAAATACAAACTCTCGTGAACATAGGTTTTGATGCAAAGCGTGCTTTAAACAACAGTACAGGGCTCGGCAACTACGCGCGCCATTTAATCAATGGACTACTCACACACTTTCCAGAAAACGATTACGTGCTTTATAGTCCCGCTGTTTCCGAGCCGTTTATTGATAACTTAAAAGATGGTTATCGTATCCGGCTGCCTGAAAAAACATGGCACAGAACTTTTGGAAGTTGGTGGCGTAGCTGGGGGGTAAGTGATGCCATTGCGCGGGAGCACACAACCATTTTTCATGGTTTGTCTAATGAGCTACCAATTGGAATAAACCGCGCTCGCACAAAAACAGTAGTAACCATACACGATCTTTTATTTCTGGATTATCCGGAACACTACTCTTATCTTGATAGAAAAATATACGAGACTAAAACAAGATACGCTGCCAGGCAAGCAGATAAAGTGATCGCTGTTAGTGAGGAAACAAAACAAGATTTGACAGTACGGTATAAGGTTCCTGCCGAAAAAATTGAAGTCGTTTATCCAATCATCTCCATACCAAGTATTCCGCAAACTATCCAAGTTCCATCTCCTTACATTCTGAATGTGGGTTCTTTAGTAGAGCGAAAAAACCAAAAGCGCTTAATAGAGGCTTATGCCCTTATTGAAAAATATGTGCAAGAGGAATTATGGATTGTTGGCACAGGACCATTAAAACAAGAGTTAGAGCTACTGATAAACCAATTAAAACTGAGAGGTAGAGTAAAAGTAATAACAGGACTACACAACCAAGATCTGACGGCCATATATAAAAACGCTACTGCATTTATATACCCCAGTTTGAAGGAGGGATTTGGTATGCCAATTGTAGAGGCACTGCTTTCCGAAATTCCGGTGGTAGCCTCTGCAGGTGGCGCAATAGAGGAAGCGGCAGGGCCTGGTTCATTATTTTTTGACTCACAATCTTCCCATGAAATAGCTCAACAAATCACACGCGTGCTGAATGACAAAACACTTCGCCAAGAAATGATTGGCAGCGGTATCATTCATGCACAAAAAATGAAAAGTAAAAAGCTTTCCGAGCAGTTAATGGCGGTGTACAACAGCATTCTATAACGCAACTTATTTGGAACAATTAGCTAATTGCGCTTCACTCAGTATCTAAAATAAAAATCCGGCATTGTCTATGATCATGACAATACCGGATTCAGTATACTGTAGCGAATAATTATAGTTTGCGAATTACTTCTGTTTCTTCAAACACCTCAATTATATCTCCCCCTTTAATGTCTTGGAAGTCTTTAATCTGCAAACCGCACTCCATGCCGCTTACCACTTCTTTCACATCATCTTTAAAGCGCTTGAGTGATGCCAGCGAACCATTGTGTATTACAATACCTTCGCGAATCACACGCACTTTGCTGCTGCGCAATACCTTGCCTTCGCGCACAAAACAACCGGCAATCGTACCTACTTTACTTACATGTATGGCCTCGCGCACATCAATATTTCCTATTATCTTTTCTTCAATAGTAGGCTCCATCAATCCTTCCATAGCGCTCTTCACATCCTCTATGGCTTTGTAAATGATAGAGTAGAGCTTAATTTCTATGTTTTCGTTTTCAGCGAGTTTCTTCGCACTTACCGAAGGACGAACATTAAATCCAATGATAATAGCATCAGTAGCCGCAGCCAGGTTTACATCTGCTTCTGAAATTTGACCCACCCCGCGGTGAATCACTTTCACTTGAATTTCCTCTGTAGAAAGTTTGAGAAGCGAGTCGGTCAATGCCTCTACAGAACCATCCACGTCTCCCTTAATTATCAGATTCAATTCTTTAAAGTTGCCCAAGGCTAAGCGTCTACCAATCTCATCCAGCGTAATATGTTTCTTAGTGCGAATACCCGTTTCGCGTTCCAGCTGAGCACGTTTGGTTGCTAACTCTTTTGCCTCTGCTTCACTATCAAAAACTTTAAATCGCTCACCTGCTTGCGGAGCACCACTTAAACCTAATAACTGCACAGGTGAAGATGGACCTGCTGCATCAATTTTTGAGCCCAGGTGGTTAAACATAGCTTTCACACGACCCTGATAAGGTCCGCAAACCAGAATATCTCCGCGCTTCAATGTTCCTGCATCAACCAGCACAGTAGCGGTATATCCACGACCTTTATCTAAAGTAGCTTCTATCACCGAGCCGCTAGCATTTTTGTCCGGGTTGGCTTTTAAATCCAGCAAATCAGCTTCTATCAAAATCTTATCTAGCAAGGCATCTATATTTAATCCTTTTTTTGCCGAAATCTCCTGGCTCTGGAATTTACCACCCCATTCTTCCACCAAGATATTCATCTGCGAAAGCTGCTCTCGAATTCGATCAGCATTCGCCCCATCTTTATCAATTTTATTGAACGCAAATATCATCGGCACGCCCGCACTTTGTGCGTGGTTTATGGCCTCTTTAGTTTGTGGCATTACTGCATCATCGGCTGCAATTACAATCACAGCTACATCGGTCACCTTTGCTCCTCTGGCACGCATGGCGGTAAAGGCTTCGTGGCCGGGAGTATCCAGAAAAGTAATCTTTCGACCGCTGTTGGTAGTTACCTCATAGGCACCAATGTGCTGTGTAATTCCTCCGGCTTCTTTGGCTACTACGTTTGCTTTACGGATAAAGTCAAGCAAGGATGTTTTACCATGGTCTACGTGACCCATGATGGTAACAATAGGAGCCCTTGATTTTAAATCTTCTGGCTTATCCGCTTCCTCTTCTTTAAAAGCGGTAGTTTCCTCTGCACTCTGAAACTCTACTTCAAATCCATGTTCGCCTGCAACCAGCTCCAAAATCTCCGCATCCAAGCGTTGATTTAATGATACCATTACCCCTAACTGCATACAAGTTGTAATGACCTGTACAGCCGGCACATTCATCAAACTAGCCAACTCACTCACGGTCATAAACTCAGTTACCTTCAGTTTGCCATGGTCTTGTGCGGCTTCCTGAGCGGCCATTTTCTCCTGGATGGCTTCTCGTTTTTCTCTGCGGAATTTAGAACGATCACTCTTAGAGGTTTGAGCCTGAATCTTGGCCATAGTGGCCCTGATTTTTTCTTCAATCTGCTTCTCCGTAATTTCCGGAGTACCGCCTGCAGCTGGTGTATTAGTAGCAGGTTTTTGGTCTCTTCGTTTCTGAAAATTCTCTACTTTCTTATCGTAATATTGATCATCAAGCGGTGCGCGTTCTTTCTTTTTAATCAGCTTTCTTTCGCGAACTTTTTTCTCGCCCGATGCTGGTGCTGCTTCCTCTTTCTTTTTAGGCTTAGCTTCAAACTGCTTCAGATCTATGCGACCTACTTCCTTGATGCCATCAATCGTTTGATATTTGGTTTCAATTTTTTCGGAAACTTCCGGCTCTGCTTCTGCCTTATTGCGCACCAACACTTTATCATCTACCGGCTTTGCCACTACTGACGGTGCTTTTTCTTCTTCTACTACTTCTTCTTTTTTCTTTTTGGCAGCTGCTTTCTTTTTCTTTTCGGCATCCAAATCCACTTTGTCCACCACCTTAAGCTCCACCACCGCTTTTTTGCGGGCCGAAATCATTTCGGGGGCCTCTTCCTCTGTTTCCTTTGTTTTGCTTTTCTGTGCCAGATTATTTTTAACCAGCACCTCCTTTTCTTCTTCCACAACCTTTTTGGAAACAACGGGGGCCTCCACAACGGGTGTTGTAACCTCTTCTTTCTTATTGGCTGTATCTGCGGCTTGTTTAATAGCCTTGTCGCTTCCAAACTCCTTGTCAAGAATCGCAATTTGCTCAGGCGTGAGCTTGGTGGTAGGCTTATTGTCTACCTCGTGTTTTGCTTTTTTGAGCGTTTCCACAATGTGTTCGAGCGACACATTGTAAGTGCTGGCAGCTTTTGCTAATCGTAATGCTTTTACTTCTTCGGCCATATGTTGGTTTATCTGTTATCTATATATCTATAATCTGTAAGCCGGCTGCAATACAGATTACAGCTATAGGCTACAGAAACCCTTTTTGTATAGTTCCAATGCTTGTCATGGCACTATACGATACTATTTCTCTTCCTGAAATTCGCTTTCCAGTATCTTGCGAATTTCAAGAATGCTCTCTTCCTCCAAGTCGGTTCTGCGAACCAACTCATCATCGCTCAAAGCGAGAACGCTTTTGGCGGTATCACAACCTATCTTCTTTAGCTCATCAATCATCCACTCTTCAATTTCATCACTAAATTCATCCAGGTCAATATCGTATTCTTCCTCGTCTCCTTCTTCGTTTTCACGATACACATCAATTTCGTAGCCGACAAGACGGCTGGCTAGCTTAATGTTTACACCGCGCTTACCGATAGCCAACGAAACCTGATCCGGCTCCAGATACACAGAAATCCGCTTCTTGTCCTGGTCTATATCCAATGAATTTATTTTTGCGGGGGCTAAAGCTCGCTGCACCAACAATTGCAGGTTCTGAGTATGATTGATGATATCGATATTTTCGTTCTTGAGCTCGCGAACAATACCATGTATACGAGAACCTTTTACGCCTACACACGCTCCTACCGGATCAATGCGGTCATCAAAACTCTCCACAACCACTTTTGCCTTTTCGCCAGGCTCGCGCACAATATTTCTAATGACAATCAAGCCATCAAAAATCTCCGGCACTTCCCCTTCCATTAACTTAGAAAGGAAGGATGCATCGGTTCTGGAAAGTATAATTACAGGTGTTCCGTTTCTAATGTCCACGCGTTTTACCACGGCACGAACGGTTTCCCCTTTTTTGAAAAAATCTGTTTTAATCTGCTCCGATTTGGGCAAAAGCAACTCATTTCCTTCCTCGTCCAACAGTAGGATCTCCTTCTTCCATACTTGATATACTTCAGCGGAAAGTATCTCTCCTATTCTATCCTTGTATTTTTTAAAAACTTCATCCTTTTCCAAATCACCCACGCGCGAGGCCAACGTTTGGCGGGCGGCAAGTATGGCTCTGCGGCCAAAACTCTCCAACTCAATTTTCTCGTAGGTTTCTTCACCAATATCAAAATCCTCTTCAATTTTCTGAGCCTCTGATAGTCCAATCTGAGTAATTGGATTCTCCACTGCATCATCGGCCACAATTTCTCGTTTGTGCCAAATTTCCAAATCCCCTTTATCGGTATTTACGATTATGTCGAAGTTATCTACATCGCCATATTTTTTGCGCAGTAGTGTACGGAAAACATCCTCCAACACCTTCATCATGGTGGGTCGGTCAATGTTTTTCATTTGCTTGAACTCGGAAAACGAGTCTATAAGACCTATACTATTCATAACCTGTATTTTTTATGGTTTGTGTGATATGAATTTTAAAAATTAAATACCAAAACAGCTCTCTTAATTTCCGAATATTTCAATTCAAACTCCGGAAGGTTTTTTTGTTCTTTGGAAGTGTCCTCTTTCTGCTTTTTTTTGCTTTTTTCTTCTTTCACTTCAGTTAAAACAATTCTATCATCCTGCACGGCCACCAGTTGTACCAGTAGCATTTCTCCATTTGTCTTCAGCACTTCCAGTTTTCGGCCAATTCTACGCTTGTATTGGCGAGGTACTTTAAGTGGATTACTCATTCCCGGACTGCTCACCTCCAAAATGTAATTGTCGGGCACCAAACCACTTCCATCCAAATTAGCCTCCACAAATCTGGATACCTGCGCACATTCATCAATATGAATCCCGGTATCGCTATCTGCAAAGACCTCTATCTTTTTACCCATCGAAAATTTGATATCCACGAGAAATAAATTTCTCTCGTTTAAGAACGGCACCAGCCATTCTTCCATTTTCGATTTTACAATTTCAAAATTCATCTTTCCGCTTCTGCCTTCAAAATTTCAGCTTTTAGCTCCGGCACAATGTCGCCCTAAAAAAGCGAGAGGGGACTCTCGTCCCCTCTTCCAATCACTAAATGCGGTGCAAATATGCGCTTTATGTTGTGAAAAGCAAATCTTTTATTGTTTGCGGCCCACATTCCACAGCAAAAACAACCCTTTAATGAATGCTACGCCTACTCAAAGATGACAACCTGATTTACTTTTGCTCAATTACCACCTGCTTAACCTCTTCCTTTCCGTCTTCGTTGCGGATGGTAATGACTTTTTGTTTGGTGCCGTCTTGTATATGCACCTTGACATTTTCCCCGTCCTTTTTAACATCTACGGTGCCCTGGTAATAGTCATCCCCCTTGATTTTTTCCTTCTTGACTTCCACATCTTCCTCTCCTTCTTCCTTCATAAAGTGATTTTCTCCTCGCAAGCACTTTACTTTTCCGCCTTCAGTGGTCCAGGTTGTGTTGTTAAAATAAGTGTCGTCATAAGCAGCATTCCCCTTTACCGTTGCTGCCCAATTATCTATATTATCGGCAAATGACACTTGCTTACCTTCTGGTATGGCAATACGAATTTTCATGCTTTGTGCACGCCATTTTCCTTTGCCATCCAGTAACAACAGTGCCGGTAAACTAACTACAGAATCGGTTTGCATTACCTTATAAACCACGTAAGATGAATTTTTATCAGCGTCTTGCTTACTGCTCCCCCGGCTGCTGATGAAGGTGTAAACGTAAAATGAATCATTGGAAGATGGAATAAGCTGAAGCGATGGTTCACCAATGGTGATTTTATCGAGCCCCTGCACATCTTCTCCATTTACTTCAAAACCAAACAGAGAGATGTTCCAGTTGTCATGTGTATCCTGTTGATCGTTTTCTCCTGGGTATTTATTGCCAGCGGTATCGCTAAGCTGCACAACAAGATGGCCAGCAGAGGGCTGCATTAAGGCAACTTCTTCCTTAATAGTAGCAGACGCCTTATAGCTATTCCCCACTTTTAATCCTGCAAAAATCAACAAAAAAACACCTGCCCACCAAGTAGCCAACAACACCCATTTAAGCGGTCTTACTTGTGTGCGTTTGCCAAAAACCAGGCGCACCAAGCTATACACCGCTACCGATACAATAGACCCAAAAAACAGTATAAGCCCCAGCTTAAACAGGAAAATAGTATTGGTACCATCAAAAAGTATGTTTGGGGCTTGTGTAAACAAACCTCCTCCAACGATACTTAATCCGAAAAGGGAGGCAATCAAAACAGCCAAGGCAAACAAGCCGGCAAACGCAATGATGCCTACTACCACTTTTGCAATGCCGACTAGAATGGTCAACAAAAGATGTCCTATTTTTTCAAACAAGGTGTTGCCGGAGGTAAAATCGCGTAAAGATTCAGCGGCTCTGTTGGCACCGTCTTTAATCTCTTTTTCTATCGTACTCACATTTACCGGCTCCCCCTTCATTTGTAGTTTTTCGGCTGCCGTGTCGGCTTCAGGTATTACTATCATCAAAATAAGATAGAGAATTATCATGGTGCCGAAGCTCAAAAAACAAAGGCCTACAAAAATCAACCGCAACCATACCGGGTCATCCACACCAAAATAATGACACAGCCCGGATATGACTCCGCTAACCTTTTTATCGTCCGGGTCGCGGAATAGTCTTTTTTTAACGGGAGCAGTTGCAGTTTCAGGCTTCTGTTGTGCCGCTTGTGTTTGCTCTTCGTCACCGGCAATATCTTCCGGTTTGCCCATAATGGCAATTACGTCTTTTACATCATCTATGTTAACTACCTGCTTACCCATCGTATTTCTGGCAGCAAGCATTTCGGCCATACGAGCTTCAATATCATTTAAGATTTCGGCCCGTTCCGTTTCGTTACTGAATTTGTGGCGCAGAGCCTCCAGATAATTATGCAATACTTCATACGCATTTTCATCAATGATAAATGCCATTCCCGCCAGGTTAATATTGATAGTCTTTTTCATAGTTTATTGGGTGTTTGTGTTTTGAGAAATAATAAGATTCACTGATGCGGTCAATTCTTTCCATCCTTCAGTAAGTTCTCGCAGAAAGAGTTTACCGTCCTCGGTGAGGGTAAAATATTTGCGAGGGGGCCCGCTCTGCGACTCTTCCCAGCGGTAAGCCAGCAGTCCTTCATTTTTAAGCCGGGTGAGCAAGGGGTAAAGAGTGCCTTCCACAATGAGCAGTTTACCGGCTTTCATCTTTTCAATAATCTCTGTTGGGTAGTGTTCTCCATCACTTAGAATGGAAAGGATGCAGAACTCCAGCACTCCTTTTCTCATCTGAGCCTTTGTGTTTTCTATGTTCATATCGTTCGTTTTTTAGTATGGAGTCAGAAGTAGATTACAATTGAAATTTCAGCGTAAGCAAAAAGGGCACGGTGGCTTCTGCTGTTTTTAGATGTATACGATTTATCTGCTCTTCTACATACCTTTTAAGCTCAGGATTAGAGGCATTTAGCTCTAAGAGGCTAACCTTACCGCTGGTGTCCACTTGCAGCATAGCCTTCACTATATTTTCCTCTGAGTTACTTCGGATAAACCCCGGAAAACCGATGGCCTCTGTAAGTTGTTGGGTTACATTTGGGTAAGCTTTTGTTTCGGACGACTCCTTTAATGAATTGGCGAAAGCTGCTCCTGCAAGGGCAGAAAACAGGACCGATAGTACAATGGATTTAAAAGGGATTGATTTCATAATCTGAATTTTGGTTTTTTAAAGAGAGCAGCCAAATACGGCTGCTCTTTGCTTTTGTTTATCGCTTAGCTATACAAGAAAAAAGAACGATATGTGTGTTGCCAGCTAATTGACGATACAAAGATATGTTTATTTAAAGGTATTATGCAATACATAATACTATTTAATTTTACAATTTGCTGATTATCAACTAATTAATTTTACAATTAGAGATAAGCTTGATACGGCTCGCCGCGTGTGGC
>CAYQRR010000085.1:0-8821 GCA_964419635.1 uncultured Chitinophaga sp.
AGAGTGTTCAATCCATTAACAACAATCCCCTCTCAATACCCTCATGCAAACCAAATAAAGAAGAGCCGCTCCTGGAGCGGCTCTTCTTTGTTTATTCCCTCCCTCGGAGGGATTCAGGGAGGTTCCCCCGCTGTTCCAAGTCTTCCGAAGGATGACTTAGAACACTGAAATAATCCGAAGTCTCCGACTTCGGTTACCTGCCAAACTAAACATCCTCTAACACAACCCGCTACGCTCATTCGAGAGAGCTTTATTTGTTAAAACTCCGGCCGCGCAAATACATTGCGTTCTGCGCCTGCACACTTGCCACGCACGGCCACACTGCACAGCCGGTGAGGTGCGGTAGCCGGGCACTATTTTTTTTTAATCACATTAAAAATTCAACAAAATGAATTACGAAAAAAACCTGTCAGTAGACATTCCACCTGCCACCCGCATTATCATCATCGATGGTATCAAAGCGGCCTTAGATGCACTGAATGGTGTGGCCATTGTTACCCTTAAGCCGGAGCAGCGCCAAACCATCCCCAACGTAGAAGCCAACCGCTACAGCTACGTAAAAAAGGCCATCAACGATTTTGGCCCGCAGTTTCCTAACCTGGAAAGCCGTGCCGTAAAAACCGCTAACGCCCAAACAGCCCTGGATAGCTACGATTTTCTGACCGAGGTGCTGGGTATGTTGCTGGAGTTTAACGACCGTGCCGGAGACCTCCGCCACAATCTGGGCAACACCACCTACAATTACACCCTCGATATGTATCACGAGGCGCAGCGCTACGTAGGCGACCTGCCCGGTGCCGACACTATCGTAAAAGAGCTTCAGCCCCTCTTCGATGAGCAAGGGCCGCAAAATCCTCCGCCCCCAGCACCTTAACCTAAAAGCCATTTTTTTGGCATTTTACCCGCAAAATCACCGGTTTGCGGGTTTTTTTATGCCTTTTATGGCCTCTTTAGCCTTCTTAAAAGTAACATAAAGCTACTTTATTGCTAAGTAAAGCTCGTTTTTTACGAAGTGAACGTAGTTTTTTACGAAGTAAAGCTACTACTTTGCTAAGTAAAAGTAGTATAAAATGAAATAAAGGTTATTTAATATGAAGTATAAGTAGTATTATTGTAAGTAAAGCTGCTTTTTTACGAAGTAAAAGGAGTGTTTTACTAAATCATTTGACTAAAAAACAAAATAATGCGCGAACTAAATGCCGATGAAATAGCCCGCACCGTAGCCTTAGGCAAAGGCCGGTTTACCCTCCTGTTTTTAAAAGTGGCAGGCTTAGAGGTAGGCAAAGGCCTGGTGATAGAGCGCTCCGATTTTGTAACCAAAGGCAGCCCCTACCGCATTTTTAAAAACGTGATGAACAAAACCGGCCATCAACTGCGCTATGGCCGCATGGACGATGGCTCGGGCTGGTTTGTGCACAGGGTGGCGTAAAGGAAGAGCCCGTTCATGTATGCTAACACTGCGGTTCGGCAAATGGGCTGGTGGCAGGCAGCGCTTTTACTTTTTCTTCAACCCTATTTCTATCAAGCGTTCATTCAGGTATTCGCCTGCTGCTATTGGTTCATAGAGAGCCGGATGTGAGGCATCTACACAGCTGGGCAGGCAGTCGAGCCGCATTTCGCTGCGCGGATGGGTAAAGAAGGGGATAGAGTAGCGCGAGGTATGCCATTTTTCGCGCGGAGGATTCACCACACGGTGCGTGGTAGATTTCAGTTTGTTATTAGTGAGGCGCTGCAGCATATCGCCCACATTGACCACCAGGCAGCCTTCGGGCGCGGTAATGTTCAGCCACTCGTTCTGGCGATTCAGTAATTGCAGGCCCTCGGCCGATGCTCCCACCAACAGGGTAATGAGGTTAATGTCTTCATGCTGCTCGGCCCGCACGGCACTCCTGGGCTCTTGTGTAATGGGTGGATAATGAATGGCGCGCAAAATGGAGTTGCCGTTGTGTATATGCTTATCAAAATAATATTCGCCAATGCCCAGATGGATGGCAATAGCGCGCAGCAATTCGCGGGCGCTGCCTTCAAATGCTTTAAAAAGTTGTTGGCCCAGTTCAAAAAACTCCGGCACTTCGGCTACCGACAGGTTGTCGGGGTAATCGGCCTTCGATAATACCTCTCCTTCTACTATTTGCCCCATTTGCCAAAATTCTTTCAGGTCGGGCGCATCGTAGCCCTTGGCGGTCTCTTTGCCAAACGAAGTGTAGCCACGCTGCCCGGCCAGCTCCGGTTTTTCATAGTTGTTTTTAACCTCGCGCGGCAGGTCAAAAAAACGTTGAACGGCTGCGTAATAATCGTCTATCAATGTCTGCGATACTCCGTGGTGGCGCACCGACACAAACCCTACATCCTCAAAAGCTTTGCCCAGTTCGTACACAAACTGCTGTTTGCTTTCTCCACCTTTCAAAAATTCGGCAAGGTCTACAATCGGTATGGTATTTAAACTCATAATACAGGAGGGTTTAGTTTCAAAAACGGGAATGAAATTATAAATCCTCTGATTGTTCCGCAATTTTTACAAGTTTGATTCCCGATGAATCTGCCCTTCCTTGTCACCATTACCGGCCCCGAAAGTACCGGCAAAAGCACACTGGCAACGCAGCTGAGCGCCCAGCCGGGCGCATGGCTGGTGCCCGATGTATCGCGGGCTTATGTGGGCGCGCTGCAAAGGCCTTATACCGCTGCCGATGTATTACACATTGCAGCAGAAATCATAGCAGCAGAAGACCGCGCATGGAGAAGTGGCGCCAACCTGATTATAAGCGACAACGACCTGCTCAATATCAAAATATGGCTGCGCTATTACCAATGGGAAGTGCCCGCCTGGTTGCAGCAGCAGATAGTGCAGCGGCACAGCGCGCTGTATCTGCTCTGCGCCACAGACCTGCCCTGGGTGCCCGACCCGCAGCGGCAGAACGAACACGACCGGCTGCAGTTGTATGCCGCCTTTGAACAGGAATTGCAAGCCTTGTCGGCCCCATATCGGGTAGTGCAGGGCACCGGTGCCGGGCGGCTGCAAATGGCCCTGGCGGCTATCCGCTGGAGGTGGGCGCAGTGAGCCGCTAAAACTTTTATCGCATTCTGGCGTATAACTAAGTCGCACGATGCAACAATGACCGGAAACAATACCCTGCTTTTAACAGTACACGAGCAAACACAGGAACTGCTGGCGCAATTCAATAAGCGCAGAGTGGAGCGCGATGTGTCGGCATCGCACGTGGGGGTGGAGGCCTTTCAGCTCGCTAAAGATTCGGGCGATGTGGTTTTAATCTATGAGGCCGGTTCGGCCCTGGCGGGATTTTATATGGATGTGGTGAGCGAATTTCAACAGGCGCTGGCCGTGCTCTCCGACATGGAAGTTTACTTTGAGCAAGAAGAACAGGTGGAGCAGCTATCAGAAATCTGGCGCAGAAAAGGTCTTGGGTTTGATTATGTGGGCGAGCTCCTGCTATCAAAAGAAGCTTACGAAAAATCGATACAACTACTCGAAAGCCGCCACCCGCTGAGCGAAACCGGTTTTCTTACGCTGGCCCGCTCTTATTTTAACTTGTCTATCATTTATGGCGATTTGAATCTGGATGCGCTGTCTGAAAAATATTTGCAGCTCAGTTTTCAAAAGTTTAAAGAGGTTGACCACAAGCCCGGCATAGCGCGTTGTTATATTTCGTTCGGGGTATTGTTTGACGATGAAAACGACAAAGACCCCGAAAAACTGCTACAGGCCAAGGAGCATTATAAAAATGCAGCCGAGCTATCGCGCGAAATGGGCGACTGGGTGTGCTACAGTGTGGCCACCGGCAACTATGGTGTGCTGCACGCCCGCTTCCATCATTTTGAGGAGGGCGTGGCCCAGCTCTTAGATGCCTACAACACCGCGCGGCAGCATTGCAACAAAAGCTTTTTGCTGGGTAGATATATGCAGCTGGGCAATGCTTATGCCCATGGTCAAAAATACGAAGAGGCGGACCGCTGGTTTGCCGAAGGCGATAAACTCTTTCACGAACTGCAACTGAAAGTAGACAGCTACGGATTTAGAAAAAAATGGGCCGAAGTGCTTATGCAACTGGGGCGCTACCGCGAAGCCGCAGAACAGCTGCTGGAGCACGACCGCTACCGCGAAGAGAAACACACCATGGATAAAGGAGCGGCCATCAATGATGTGATGCTGCGCCTGAAATACGAAGAAGGACAGAAAGAGCAGGCGCTCCTCCGCAAAAAGAACGCGGAGATAGAAGAATATGCGCGGCAGTTGCAGATGAGCAATTATGAGCTGAACCAGTTTGCGCACGTAGCCTCGCACGATATGAAAGAACCACTGCGCATGATTGCCAATTATTCGCAGCTGCTCGAAAAAAGCATCAACGGACAATTAAAGCCCGAGCAAAAAGAGTATCTGATTTACATCAATGACGGAGCCAAGCGCATGAACAATGTGATACAAAGTTTGCTCCGGTTATCTAAGATAAATGCGGCCAATCATAAAACGCTGGTGAACGTAAACGAGGTGATAGACGAAGTAAAAAAAGCGCTGAAACTGGAGATACACAACCGCAACGTGTCCATCTCCTGCAGCCCTCTGCATCCGGTAATGGCCGATGAAACCAAACTGACACAGTTGTTTCAAAATCTGATTTCCAATGCCATTAAGTATAACCAGTCGGCTGCACCGGTTATTGAGATACGCTGTACCGAACAGGAGAACGCCTACCGCTACGAAGTGGCCGACAATGGCATCGGCATAGAGCCGCAATATCGCGATAAGGTATTCATCATTTTTCAGCGCCTGCACACCCGCAGCGAATACGAAGGCACCGGCATCGGCCTCAGCATCTGCAAAAAAATCATTGATGGCCTGCAAGGAAAAATCTGGATTGAAGATTCGCCCCTGGGCGGCAGCCGGTTTTGCTTTACCATTCCCAAATAGCCAGGCGCTATTTCACTTTCTCCCTTTCTTCTTTAATGTTGCAGCAGCTTTCTGGGGGCGTTTTCTGAAATTAGTTTTTCAGAAATCTGAGAAGAACCCTTCGAACCTGAACATGGTAATGCATGCGATAGGAAAGAAAGACAGACCCGCTTCTGTTTCTCGCTCGAATTCTCTTCCCCTTTCAGAAAGAATAATTTTTCAACCATCCACCACCGTTGTATGAAAAGATTTCTATTCTTTCTGCTTTGCGCGAATCAAACACTGGCACAAACAGACACTGCCCTGGTGCAGAAAAAAGATACCGCAGCCCGGCCGCAAAACATGGAAGCGGTATACATCACCGCTACACGGGCCGGAGCCTATGCCCCTACGGCTTACACCAACCTATCGCGCGAGGCCGTGCAAAAAAACAACCTGGGCCCCGATCTGCCGGTACTGCTGGACCAAACCCCGAGCGTGGTTTACACCACCGATGCCGGTGCCGGCATTGGCTACACGGGCCTCCGCATCCGCGGGAGCGATGCCACGCGCATCAATGTAACGCTGAATGGCATTCCGGTGAATGATGCCGAAAGCCAGCAAATGTATTGGGTGAATACGCCCGATGTGGTTTCGTCTGTTTCCAATATTCAGATACAACGTGGCATAGGCAGCAGCACCAATGGCTCATCGGCTTTTGGCGGGCAAATCAGTTTGCAGTCTACTGCCATTGCCGATAAACCGTACGGAGAGGCCGGTGTGGCGCTCGGTTCGTTCAATACCTTTAAAGGCAACCTGCGCGGAGGTACCGGCACGTTGAAGGGTGGGTTTTTTGCCGATGCCTCTGCCTCCTGGATTCGCAGCGATGGTTACATAGATCGCGCCTCTTCCGATTTGCGTTCATGGTTTGCACAAATAGGTTGGGTGGGCCAAAATACCATTCTAAAAGCGCTGTATTTCGGAGGCCGCGAAAAAACGTATCAGGCTTGGTATGGCGTGCCGCAGGATTCGCTGGCGACTAACCGCACCTTCAACATTGCCGGCACTGATTATTTTTCTAAAGACCCGGCCTACCCAAACGAAACCGACAACTACGGGCAAGATTATTTTCAATTGCATCTGGCACAGCGCCTGCCCCGAAACCTGCAATTGAATGCAGCGCTGTTTGCCACCCTCGGCCGCGGATATTACGAGCAATACAAAACAGGGGCCGACATTCAAAATTATTTTGCCGACTTCAACAGTGCTGAAACCGACCTGGTAAGGCAGCGCTGGCTGAAAAATGTTTTTTACGGAGGCACCTTCTCGCTCCGCTACAATCCTGGCAAAGTGGAAGTTACAGCCGGAGGGTTGGTGTCGCAGTATCGGGGGCAGCACTTTGGCCGTGTGGTGTGGAACGAAGCCGCCATCTCTATAGATAAAAACAGAAACTACTATCTCGGAAATTCATTAAAAACAGACATGAACATATACGCCAAACTGAATTACCTGTTGGCTGAAAAACTGAACCTGTATGCCGATTTGCAGTATCGTTTTATTGACTACCGAACAAAAGGGGACGATAACAATGATGTGGTGTATGATTTTGCAGCGCGCTGGCATTTCTTTAATCCCAAGGCCGGATTACTGTATCAGATAAAGCCGGTTCATCATTTGTATGCGTCCTATGCTTTTGGCAATCGCGAGCCCAATCGCGATGATGTGCTGGATGCTCCGGTAGCCCCAAAACCGGAGCGGATGCATAATGTGGAAGCGGGCTACAAGTTTTTGCATGATAAGTTTCCTATCAGTATTAATTATTACCTGATGCACTACAACAACCAACTGGTGCTCACCGGCAGGCTGAATGATGTAGGCAATCCGATTAAAGCCAATGTGCCGGTCAGTTATCGCACCGGGGTGGAACTAAACGGCTCCATTCGCATCCTGAAAAAAGCGGTGTGGGGCGATGACTGCGAGAGCTGCGCCAAAGCAAAAGAACCCTATCTCTTCAGCATCCATTATTCATTCACGTATTCGGTCCATAAAATCAAGCGCTTTGACGAATACATTTACACCTACGATGAAAACTACTCCCGTATAGATACGCTCACACAAATCATCACGCATCGCAACACGGACATCTCTTTTTCGCCCCGCTTTATTGCCTCGATAGAACTGCTGGCTACCCCGGTGACCGGGCTGGAACTTTCGCTCACCACCAAGGTGGTGAGCCGCCAGTTTATGGACAACACCGGCAACACAGACCGCATGCTGAAAACATTTTTCTATCCCAACTTCCGCGCCAGCTATAAACTGCCGCTGAAAAGAGAGGATAAGGAAATTCGATTCACGGTGCTGCTCAACAATATTTTGAACAGGAGCTTTGAAAGCAACGGCTACACCTACAGCGAGCGCTATGCCTACACAGACGAAAACAATCAACTGCAAACCACCGATACCTATACCTACAACTACTTCTATCCGCAGGCTCCTTTCAATTTTCTGGCAGGTATGCAGGTGAAGTTCTAAACTTGTTTGTTTTTCTTGTGTTAAGTTCGCCCCATTAATCTACTGAACATGAGCCAACCAACCGCCATAGAAATATATACCGAAATGACTCCCAACCCGGAGAGTTTAAAGTTTGTAACCAACCGTCATATTCTGCCCAACTTTCAACTGGATTTTCGCACACGCGAAATGAGCGAAGGCTCGGCACTGGCCCGTACGCTGTTTGCCATTCCGTTTGTCAATGGCGTTTTTGTGGCCAACAATTTTGTGACCATCACCAAAAAAGCCGAATACGACTGGTATGAAATCACACCGGAGCTGAAAGAGTCCATCAAACAGTTTTTGCAAAGCGGACAAAAACCTGTAGACGATGCGCTGCTGCCCAAAGAGGTGCAAGGCCCGGATACCGCAGCCGGCCTGCAAAGCCCCGAAGAAAAAATTAAAGACCTGCTCGATAAATATGTGAAGCCCGCTATACAAATGGATGGCGGACACATTGAATTCAAATCGTTTGAAAACGGATTGGTGAAACTCTCCTTGCAAGGTTCTTGCAGTGGCTGCCCCTCTTCTACCATTACTCTGAAGTCGGGCATTGAAGGCCTGCTGAAACGTATGGTACCCGAGGTGCAAGAGGTGGTGGCGGATGCCGACTAATGGTTGCTTTCCTGCATTAAAATTCGATGCACAAATACACCACTGAGCGTGCCGGCCAGTGGCGCTGTGAGATAAATCCAAAGAGCATTGAAGTTTCCGGTTACTAAAGCCGGAGCCAGCGAGCGTGTAGGATTTAAACTGGTGCCGCTGATAGGCCCCCCAAACAGCACCAACATCCATACCGTGCCACCAATAGCAATGCCGGCCGTAATTCCTTTTTCTTTAGCCCCGGTGCTCACGCGCAAAATGACCAGCATAAGAATAAACGTCATAAGCAGTTCGAGGATAAAACTCTGCGCCCAGGTGCCGGATGGCTGTGTAATGGCCAGGGTTTCGTTTTCCGGAAAAAGAAAGTGCAGCACATAACTGGCAGATAGCGCTCCGGATAACTGTGCCATTAAAAAGGCCGGTACTTCTTTCCAGGCAAAGCGATGGTCCACCGCAAAGGCAATGCTCACAGCCGGATTAAAATGCGCCCCCGACAAATCGCCAAACGAATAAATGAGTGCTATGATAACGAAGCCCCATACTGCAGCAATACCCGGCAAGCCGAGAGCCCCATTGGTGTGTTGATTTACAATCACCGAGCCAGTGCCCACAAAGAGCAGAATAAAAGTGCCAAGATATTCGCTGAGGTATTTTTTCATGAAAGGGATTTTGGTTCATGAAAAATAGCAGAAGTGATTTACTTCTTCGAAAAATGAAACAGAAAATCTTTTTCGTCTTTGGTGAGGCTATCGTATCCGGAGCGCGAAATTTTATCAAGTATATCGT
>CAYQRR010000086.1:0-8808 GCA_964419635.1 uncultured Chitinophaga sp.
TTTAACGTGTTTGGTGCGAATATTGACAAAGCACAAACCGCTTTTGCCGCCAAAGGCAATGCGACTACCGTAGCCGATATCCCAAAAGATGTGTTGGCATGGCCGGGTAAGGGCAATCCTTACCTTTCTACCGATCCATCGCTGGTGGGTGAAACTTTTATTGTGAACGATAACCTGGCTCCATTCTTCGATTTCGACAATAACGGAGAATACGACCCTACTAAAGGAGATTACCCATACATTCCTTGTGTGAATGGTGAAGCGGAGGCATTTGCCGACCAAATGGTTTTCTGGGTGTTTAACGATGTGGGGAATCAGCACTCTGAGTCAAGCGGACAGGCCATTGGGGTGCAGATAAATGCGTTGGCTTTTGCTTTCCAAACTACCGATGACATTAACAACATGACATTCTACAAATACCAGATTGTCAATAAAACTTCTAATCCGTTATTTCAGACATACATTACACAGTGGAGCGACCCGGATTTGGGCTGCTTTAGCAACGACCGCGTAGGTTGCGACACTACCCGCAGTTTGGGTATTGTTTATAACAACAACACCGATGCTGCTTGTAATGGAGTTGCCGGTTATGGCTCTGAGTTGCCTTTGATTGGAATCGACTTTTTTGAAGGACCTATTGGTGACGACTCTACTCAGTTGGGCTTATCTTCTTTCGTATACTTTACCAACGGAGCCAGTTTTGCTCAGTCTGACCCGGGTTCTGCTGCGCAATACCGCAACTATATGACCGGCTTGTGGGCCGATGGTACTCCCTTTACACAAGGCGGAACCGGATATAACAGTGGTGGACCTCAAACAGAATTTATTTTCCCCGGAAACCCTGTAGACCCTAACCAATGGAGCGAAATGCAGCCATCGGTTTCATCGCAGTTGCAGGCCGGTGACAGACGGATGGTGCAAACTTCGGGTCCGTTTACTTTGAAGCCTGGTGCATCGCAGTATGTTACCGTTGGGGTGGTGTTTGTGCAGCCTGCAGGTGGTGTGGGTGCTCCGCCTAATTTTGAAACCACCATAGGACCGGCTGATGATAAAGCACAGGCTTTATTTAACACCTGCTTTAATCTGGTAGACGGCCCCGATGCGCCTACCCTGAATATCCGGGAGGCCAGCAACGAACTGGTGATTAACCTGATAAACAACCCAAGCTCCAACAATTTTGGCGAAGGTTACAATGAAGTGGATGGAAACATTGTAGCTAAAGTGAACAGTGTGTTAGGCGGCAATGGAGACTCTACTTACACTTTTGAAGGTTACAAACTCTATCAGGTAACCAGTTCCAAAGTATCGGCTACTGACCTCGAAGATCCTACCAAAGCGCTTTTAGTAGCTCAGGTAGACGTAAAGAACGGCATTGCCAACATTGTGAACGTAGTGAAAGATAACACGCTGGGCATGTTTGTTCCGGTGCTTAAGGTGGAAGGTAAAAATGAAGGAATCACCAATTCATTCCGCATCACCGAGGACCTTTTTGCTACCGGTGCCAACAAGAAACTGGTGAATCACAAGACCTATTACTTTACCGCTATTGCCTACGCGCATAATGACTGGAGAACCTATAACCAGAATAATCCGCAGCAAGACGCCCAATTGACTCCTTATTTACAGGGGAGAGGAAATTTCAAAATTTACTCAGCCATACCGCACATTGCCGATCCACGCAACAACGGCACTGTACTGAACTCGGAGTGGGGTGAAGGGGTAGAAGTAAAGCGTATTGAAGGACAGGGTAACGGAGGAAATAACCTGAACCTTTCTCCTGAAACTATCGAGCGCATCATCGGCTCGGGTTCTTATGCTTTCTCCGACACTTTGAATTATGTAAAAGGATTTGATCCCATCGGCTTTCAAGTTACCGACCCTATTTCGCTGCGCGAAGCGGATTTTGATTTGGATTTTGAACAGGATTCGTTCTACACCGTTCAAGTACGCTTAATCAAAGGTAGTGCTGATACATCCACCTTTACTTATCAGAACATTATTTCTGATTGGGCCAACAATGTAGATTCATTGAATAAGTATCTTACTCTCGGCCAAGGTTTTCGGGTGGATGCTGTCTTGAATACCTCACTTGGTACCATTGGTAATAAGTGGAAACTGACCGACCTGACCAATAACGTAACTATCCTTTCGGACAGATATAACGATCGTCCATACCAGCAGCAGATTTTTTATGTGGATGGCAATGGCGACCGTCAGGATTATGGCTTCAGTCTTAAACTGGGAACACCGGCACCCTATAGCACTATACCGGCCAATTACCCGCAGGCTTCGGGTATTACCTTCCCGCGTAAATCGTACTCGGCTGGTGCTTCTTCCCTGACTTATCAGAACCCGCTGGAACCATGGTTGAGTTTTGTGAAAGATGAAGGAACCGTGGATGTAACCAACTGGATTCGTTCGGGTATTGATAAATACGACCCAACCGGGAACGGGGTTACCGGATCGGCCGGTGGTGTATTTGATGACAACTGGTTTTATACCGGCACTATCAGTGCAGTGCCTACCTATCCTGATTTTGTGTTCCAGGATTCATCTAAAGAGTATGACAACTTTATTGATGGTACATGGGGACCTTACTGCCTTACTGCTAATTATGCCAAACGCAATCTGGTGCAGGCTGATTTAGACGCTAACCGCCCACCATTTGTCTATGGACCCGGATTTAAATGGAGAAACTATGGAACTTCCATTCCACCACAAAACACACTGGACAAATTAAGCAGTGTAGACATTGTGATTACTCCCGACCGTTCTAAGTGGACTCGCTGTATCGTTTTTGAAACCGGAGAGGATGAAGGTATCAACCTTGGCAACGAGCTATTCCCAAGAAGCACCAATCCGAATTTGGCTAACAAGGGTGCTTTAAAAGGACAAATGCGGATGGCGATTTCGAAAGTGCTGGATGCCAACGGCAACTTGGTAACTGATCCTACACTTTCCGATACCGGACGTTCCTACTTCCCGGGCTATGCCATCAATGTGGAAACCGGTGAGCGCCTGAATATCTGCTTTGGTGAAAGTTCTGACCAAGGTGATCAGAATGGTCGCGATATGCTTTGGAACCCAACCGATAAGGTGTTCAGCCCCATCAATTTCCCCGGATCTGTAATTCCAAGACTTCCCTATTTCGGTGGCAAGCATTTTATCTATGTGATGGATACCAAGTATGATGAGGGTGAAGCGGCACAACGCCTGCTATATGATAACTACGATAAAATTACCAACGTTCAGGGCGGTTTGATACCAACCGTGATGCACGACTTTTATCGCTCGCTGATGTGGACCAGCATCCCTTACCTTACCCCGGGGTACGAATTTGCTGCGGATGGAAATGGCGCTAAGTATATACCACCAGCCGAGGTAACCGTAAAACTGCGCGTAGAAAAACCATTCAACCGACAGTTTACCAATGCTACCGGTACAGGAGACTCGCTGCCTCGTTATCAGTTCAGCACCAAAGGTCTTGGACCTAAAGATGGAGAGGCAACTGTGGCAAACAGCGCACTTGATTTGATACGCGTGGTGCCGAATCCATATTTGGCCTATTCTGCATACGAAACTGACCAGAACAGCAACAAGGTTAAAATCACCAACCTGCCGAATACATGCAGTATTACCATTTATGCGACCGATGGTACCATTATTCGTAAACTGAGCCGCGCTATTGGTGTGGATCCATCTACTCAAAAACGAGTAGAAATATCGGATGGTTCATCCGTAGATAAAGTGAATATTGACAATTCGATCGAGTGGGATATGAAGAATAACAAAGGCATTACCATATCGAGCGGGATGTATCTGATTCATGTGGAGGCACCGGGTATTGGTGAACGCACGCTGAAATGGTTTGGCGCATTACGCCCGGCAGATACTTCAAACTTCTAAACAATTAATCCTATTGGGATGGGACCTTGGTTCCATCCCAATATTTAAGAGAAACAGTAAATTTCATATAGACTAAATTCAAGATTATGAAGAGAATATTTACCACACTGATACTCGCTCTGGGAGCCGCTGCAAGCGTATTTGCAGGCAACCCCGACAGACGCGGAGAGGCTGGTGCATACGAACTGTTGATGAACGGTTGGGCACGTTCTTCAGGATTCTGGAGCATGAACTCGGCTAATGTTCGTGGTTTGGAGAGCGAGCGCACTAACGTGGCCGGACTAGCCTCTGTTCGCAGGACTGAAGTGGTGGGCGCTTATACACTTTGGATGCAGGGTTCGGGTGTGGGGCTCGTTCATGCCGGTGTGGCGCAGGGCTTTAAAGATAATACGGTGGCCTTGTCTTTTCAGGCCTTAAACTTTGGTCTGATTGAACGTACTACTACCGAAAGTCCGGAAGGTGGATTAGGAACCTATCGCCCTTCTTTCTTGAATATTGGAGTGTCATACGCACGTAATTTTTCAAACAGCATCAAAGGGGGTATCACGCTCCGTATGATTAGCGAATCATTGGGTAATTTGAATGCTTTCGGCTTTTGTGTAGATGCCGGATTGCAGTACGTTACAGGTCCTAAAGACAATATTCACTTTGGTGTATCGCTCAGAAACGTTGGTACGCCAATGCGTTTTAGAGGGGATGCACTTTCTAATACCGTTTCTATTGTATCCTCTACCAATTATCAATTGACCGTAGAAAACAAATCCAATAAATTTGAATTGCCTACTCAGTTAAATATTGGTGCAGCGTATGATTTCTGGATTGGTAAAAAGAAAGAAGTGTCGCCAAAAGTATATAAGCAAGATTACCGCATTACCGCAGTGGCGAACTTCACATCTAACGCATTCGGCAGCGATAACTATGGATTGGGACTTGAATTTGGCTGGAAAGAAATGTTGATGCTGCGTGCTGCTTACCGTATTGAAGGTGGTATGTTTAAAAAAGAGACTCGCTTCAACGTATACAACGGGCTCAGTGCCGGATTTACCTTTGATGCGCCATTGAAAAAGAATGTAGAAGAAGGAAAGTCATCGCCTCGTTTGGGTATTGATTATTCATTCCGCATGACACAGCCTTACAACGGCACACACAGCATGGGTTTGCGTTTTTCTCTCTAAAAACTACTTTCGTTTAACCTTATACAAGGCGCTCTTTATGGGCGTCTTTGTTTTTGATAGTGCAGGAAGCACACCGGTTTATTTATTATAACAGAAAAGATTATTGCTATGTCCGACATTTTTTACATGACCAAAGAAGGTCTAGAGAAGTTGAGTGAAGAAGTTAAGTATTTAAAGAATGTGAAGCGTAAGGAAATCGCGAAAGCCATAGCCGAAGCGCGCGAGAAAGGAGATTTGAGCGAAAATGCTGAATACCATGCAGCGAAAGAAGAGCAAGGGCACTTAGAGGCGAAAATAGCAGAAATGGAAACGAAGCTTTCGAATGCAAGGCTGGTGGATGAAAGCAAACTGGATGCCAGTAAAGTGGGCATATTGAGCACGGTGGAAGTATTGAATAAGCGTTCTAACAAGGTGATGAGTTTTACCTTAGTGAGTGAAGCAGAAGCCAACTTAAAAGAGAATAAACTATCGGTGACTTCGCCCATTGGCAAGGCATTGATGGGTAAAGGGGTGGGCGATAAAGTGAAAGCACTAACCCCCGGTGGCGAAATAGAATTTGAGATTCTTAAAACAGGAATTTAATCCGATGCCTTCGGTTTTCAGCAAAATAATTCATGGTGAAATACCTTGCTATAAAATAGCTGAGGATGAACGTTATTTCGCATTTTTGGATATATCTCCTTTAGCAACCGGTCACACATTAATAGTCCCCAAGCAGGAAGTAGATTACATTTTTGATGTAGAGGATGAACTGCTGGCGGGTATGATGGTATTTGCCAAAAAAGTGGCTTTGGCCATAGGTAAATCGGTGCCCTGCAAAAGAGTAGGGGTGGCCGTTATTGGGTTAGAAGTACCCCATGCACATATTCATTTAGTTCCACTGCAGCAGATAGGTGATATTGATTTTAGCCGGCCCAAGCTCAGTCTGCCAAAAGAAGTAATGGAAGAAACGTCCCGACTTATTGTTGGCCATCTACAATAAAAAAAGCCCCGCTCAATTTTTTAGCGGGGCTTTTTGTTAGAGTATTGCCTTAATTAATCCCAGAAACAATAGCCATTCTCGGCCACTAGTTTATCAGCTACTGCTCTGCGCACTTCTTTAGTATTAACAATCTCGTATTTGGTAAATCGCTTCAAGCCCATCAGCATCATACGCAACTCATCGCCACCGGCAAAAGCAACGAGGCCTGATTTACCGGCTACGTTTATTCTGTCCATGGCATCAAAGAAGAAGCATTTTACCATTTCTATGTAAATCTGCGATGCCTCAAGTCCATGTAGGTTTACCAATTTCTCGGCACGCAACATCGCACTCTCCATCACAAAAATATCCATCAGCATATCGGCACTATGCATTAGAATTTCCTGCTCTTTTTCTAAGCCCATCATCAGTTTTTGAACCGCTCCGCCTGCCACTAATAAGAATGCTTTTTTGGCATTCTTCAGTGCTTTGCGTTCCGCGCCAAAAATATCATCCGGGTCCGGTGAGCTCATATCCGGCACACTCATCAACTCTTTCTGAATAGCCATACCCGGTCCCATCAAATCTAACTTGCCTTTCATGGCCATTTTGAGTAGAGCGTCAATGGAAAGCATCCGGTTTATTTCGTTAGTGCCCTCAAAAATTCTATTGATGCGGCTGTCTCTGTAGGAGCGAGCCATAGGATATTCTTCGCTGAAACCATAGCCACCATGAATCTGTAAAGCTTCATCTACCACATAGTCGAGCACTTCGGAGCCCACTACCTTCATTATGGCACACTCCACCTGGTATTCTTCTGCTCCACCGGTGAGGAATTCGGTCATTCCCTTGCCGGCTGCTTTTAGTTCGTGTTCTTTTTGCAAGATTAAATCGCACAAACGGTAGGAGGCACTTTCTGCTGTCCAGGCGCGAATAGCCATTTCGCCCAGTTTGCCTTTAATGGCACCAAACTGTGCAATAGGTGTTTTAAATTGCTGGCGTTCGTTGGCATATTTTACGGCAACACCAATAGCCCGTTTGGCACCACCCAAAACTCCGTTACCTAACTTATAGCGACCAATGTTCAAAATCTGGAACGCAATTTTGTGCCCTTTACCAGATTCGCCCAATAAATTTTCAACGGGAACTTTTACGTTATTGAAAAATACCTGACGGGTGGAAGAAGATTTAATCCCCATCTTTTTTTCTTCGGCACCTACGCTTAATCCTTCCATTCCTTTTTCAAGAATAAAGGCAGTGAATTTTTTATCGTCTCCATCAATTTTGGCGAATACCACAAACACATCGGCAAAGCCGGCATTGGTGATCCACATTTTTTGACCGTTCACGATATAGTGTTTGCCATCTTCACTTAATACCGCTTTTGTTTTGGCTCCCAGTGCATCTGAACCACTCCAGGGTTCGGTCAAGCAATATGCTGCTTTCAACTCCCCGCTGGCAAGCTTAGGTAAATACTTTGCGCGTTGCGCATCGTTGCCGTAATAAAGAATAGGGCAGGTTCCTATGCCGGTATGCGCACCAATGGCAACCGATACTCCATGTCCCCAACCCAAAACCTCGGTTACATACGAGAAGGAAGTCAGGTCTTGGCCGCTTCCACCGTATTCTTCGGGAATATGAAGCCCTAGTAGTCCCAACTCAGCAGCCTTATCCAGAATTTCGACACCTCTCATCGGGTCTTTGTCCAGTTCCTCCAAACGAGGGTCCACTTCTTTGATAATAAAATCTTTGGTAGCCTGACGAAGCATGGTTTGCTCTTCTGTAATTTCTTCGGGGATGTAAACATCCTGCCATTGGGATTCTTTGATAACAAATTCGCCTCCTTTCAGAGCGGCTGTTTTGCTGGTGCTGGTAGTAGACATGTGATTTGTGTTTTTTTAATGAACATCGAAATTAGAGGAAAGTTCTCATTTACCAAACGGTCGGTTGGGAAAATGTTTTTTACGCGGTCCGTTGTTTTTATGCCTGCAGCACTGAACATTATAGCGCTTTAATTGTTCATTACCGGTGAAAAGGGAACAGAAAACTGTCATTGTTATTGGCTCAGGAGTGGGCGGACTCGCCACAGCAGCACGATTGGCCCGGAGGGGCTATAGCGTTAAGGTTTTTGAAGCAAATCCATCTTTTGGAGGCAAAGCAACCAAAATTGAAAAAGATGGTTTTTTCTGGGGCTTCGGACCTTCACTATTCACATTCCCGGAATTGCTGGATGAACTTTTTGAACTCTGTGGCCGAAACCCACAGCAATACTACAAGTATCATCACTTAGACCCCATCTGTAATTACTTTTACCCGGACGGCACGCGTCTGAGTGCATTTGCTGATAAGGACAAGTTTGCTGCTGAGATTGAGAGCAAAACCGGAGAACCACGTAAAAATGTATTGCAACATTTACAGCGTATTGCCAACGTATATGATGTTACTAAAGACATCTTTCTTTTTAACTCCGTTCATAAACTGAGGAGCTACATCACACGCAAGGCTTTAAAGGCTTTGTTTAACCTTCCGCTAATTGGCATTAATAAAAATATGAATCGCTCCAATGAGCAGCAGTTTAGCGATTCACGGGTGGTGCAATTGTTTAATCGCTACGCTACTTACAACGGAAGCGACCCCTATTTAGCGCCCTCTACTCTCAATGTGATAGCCCATCCGGAATACAATCAAGGGGGCTACTTCTTGGATGGTGGAATGCCCGATTTATCACGTTCGCTGCATCAACTTGCTACCGAGTTGGGAGTCACT
>CAYQRR010000087.1:0-1163 GCA_964419635.1 uncultured Chitinophaga sp.
CCGTTTTTTTATTGAACGTTTTTATTTAATACACCTCCACCAGATACTGGGTGGTTTGGTTGTTGCTTTGGTTCACTACGGTGAGGTGGCGGTAGGTGTGCAGGTCGGGGGCGGCAAACTGGCTGATGGTGATGGTTTGCTCGGTGTTGCCGGCTATTTCTATAAAGGTGCCGGGGGTGCCGTTGGCTATGTTGCTGAGGTAAAAGCGGGCGGGGGCATCGCCTGTAATTTTGAGGCGCAGTTCGTCATCGGCCATAAAGGTGTGTAGGAGCACGGCTTCGTTTTCGGAAGGGTCGAGGGTGCCGGTGAAGATGCGCTGGTCGCGCTCGCGGATGGTTTGCACGTCAAAGAAGGGGGCAATGAGGGCGGTGTTGTCGCCCATTTTATTGATTAAAAAACCCAGGTTGCGGTATTGCATCAGCATGGCGGCTTCGCGTGCCTGGTCCAGCAGGGTGCTGCCTATTTTGGTGCCTGCTTTTTTGCCGCTTTGGGCATCGCGGGCGTTGTTGAGGTCGGCATAGTAGGCCAGCACCTCGGCATGCACAGTGGTGAGAGCGGCATCGGGGCCAATGTTTTGGGCCAGGGTGTTAATGGCTTCTATGCGGGTGTCTCTGCCGGTGCGGTAAAACGGCTTGCGGCCATCGGGGAAAATGGTTTTATAGCGGGGGGTATTTTTAGGATACACCACCTGTATGCGAATGTCCCAGTTATCGAGTTTGGGAGCCATAATGTCGAACAGTTGTTCCACATTGAGGGTGCTGCCTTCCTGCTGCCCACCGGCATTTTTCCAGCCGGTGTATTCGGTTACCAGGGCCTGATGCAGCGGATTGTAGCGGTTGTACAGCAGGGTAAAATCAGGGTCGGGCGGGGTTTGCTGAGTGGCTGCCAGCAGAGCGGCATCGTGGTAGTTGGAGATGATGAGGGCTCTTTTGTAGTTACGCTTAGTAACGTTGTAAAACTGATTGTCTAAATACTGCCATTCCATAAGTTAGTGGTTTTGGTTTACTAATGGTTTTTGTGATTTAATACTGTAGGGTTACCGACAGGCACCATTGCTGTCGCAACGCTGCTTGTAAGGTTGCCGACAGGCACCATTGCTGCCGCAACACTGCTTGTAAGGTTGCCGACAGGCACCATTGCTGCCGCAACACTGCTTGTAAGGT
>CAYQRR010000087.1:1263-4598 GCA_964419635.1 uncultured Chitinophaga sp.
TGCTTGTAAGGTTGCCGACAGGCACCATTGCTGCCGCAACGCTGCTTGTAAGGTTGCCGACAGGCACCATTGCTGCCGCAACACTGCTTGTAAGGTTGCCGACAGGCACCATTGCTGCCGCAACGCTGCTTGTAAGGTTACCGACAGCCACCAAAACACTTTTTTCAGTCCCATGCTCCATCGCCCGGCCCGGCCGGGTAGCCGGAGCAGTGCGGTGAGTAAAGAAAGGGGACCATGGGGCGGACATATAGGATAGGTTGAGCGTTCAGGGTATAAAAAGCATCACCAGCACGGCTATAAACACCAAGGCCAGCAGCAGGCAGGGCAGGATCAGCACCAGGGGCATAAGTTCCTCTTTGGTGCGGCTGTCCAGCAGGGGTTTATGGCTTTTGCTCGTTTTCATCGTTTGCGCTTGAAAAGGCCCATGCACAGCACCGCTACAAAACCAATAGCCAAAACCGATAAAAGCGTGAGTGCGTATTGCATGGTTGATTGTATAGTGCATTATTTATTGAATCATCTTTGACCTTATACCAATGGCCACTGCGTGTTTCATGTTGCGGGCCTGCAGCTTGCTCACAATGTTGCGGCTGTGTTTATCCACGGTGTCGGTACTGATAAACAAAAGGTCCGCTATCATTTTCATATTCTCTCCGTTGGCCGTCAATTGCAGCACCTCCTTTTCGCGCTCGCTAAGGTCGGGCAGCAGCCGGGTGGCGGCAGCTTTAGGCTTAGGCGGTTTAAAGGTGGTTTTTATCATAGGGAGCGTCAATTACGATTTTTCGTGATTTTGGATTTCGGGTTCCTGCTGCGCTAAAGAAGACGAAGGCTCAGCGGCCTGCAACAAAATGTTACGAATGGCGGTGTGGGTGTTATGAATGGGGTCTGTTTTGTTACGAACGAAAAAACAGGCTCCCGTTTCGGGGCCCATGGGCAGGCACTGTGGTGCTGCCGGCTATGCGCAAAAGCACAGGGTTTTACTTACCTTTCGGCCATTAACCTACGGCCATACCTATGAAAAAACTTTTTACCCTGCTAGTGCTGCAACTTTCCATCAAGCTGCTGCTGGCCCAACCCGGAGCGCTGGATTTAAGATTTGACCCCGGTACAGGGGCCAATGGTATGGTGAAATGCGCTTACGTGCTCCCTGACCAAAAAATACTTATCTGCGGTAAATTTACATCCTACAATGGCACACCGGTAGGCCGTATGGCCAGGCTTCATCCTAACGGAACATTGGACACTACATTTAACATCGGCAGCGGTTTCACCAGTTTACCCGGTTGGCCGGGTATAGGCAGCAACGTGCAGGCCGTTAATTCCATAGCTTTGCAAGCCGATGGTAAAATATTAGTAGCAGGATCTTTTGATACCATCAATGGCCAATTTGCCGGGCGCATTGTGCGGCTGCACCCCGATGGTGCTATTGACACTTCCTTCCACACCGGGCGCGGCATTGGCACCATCGCCAACAAAATTGTAGTGCAGCCCGACCAAAAAATTGTGATAGGCGGCATTTTCAGCACCTACGACAGTTTACCCTATAACTATATTGTGCGCATCAATCCGGATGGCTCGGTAGACAC
The DNA here is from genome assembly GCA_964419635.1 of uncultured Chitinophaga sp. Lineage (GTDB taxonomy): Bacteria > Bacteroidota > Bacteroidia > Chitinophagales > LD1 > Bog-950. The sequence continues at coordinate 2,850 of CAYQRR010000087.1, forward strand.
TACCTGGAATGCCGGCCCCGGGGCCAATGGATCTGTGGATGAATTGGCCCTGCAACCCGATGGTAAAATACTTATAGGAGGCGATTTTACTATGTATGGCGGTAATGGGGTCAACTATCTTCAATTCAGGCTGGCACGTGCCAATACTGATGGCTCCAGAGATATTACCTTTTCGCAAGCAGGCGCTTCGCGGAGTGTACTCGGCATAGCGCTGCGCCCCGATGATCACATAGTTATTGGAGGGCGCTTTACCTATTACGAAAGCGTTGCGCACAACGGGTTTGCCATCCTTCTGCCGGGCGGCACTCTGGACGCCTTTCAAACAGGCACAGGAGCCAACGAAGACGTTGAAAAAGTATGTCTGCTCAATAACGGTAATATTTTATTAGCCGGCAACTTTACCAGCTTCAATAATAACCCGGCTGGCCGTGTGGCCCGTCTACTCAGCAACGGAACATTTGATAGCAATTTCAATACCGGAACCGGGGCCAATGACCATATATATGCAATGGCACTTCAATCTTCTACTAATGGCATTCTGATTGGCGGTGATTTTACCAGCTACAACGGCATCTCCCGCCACCGCATCGCCCGCCTTTACAACTGCCTCACCCCACAGCCCGATAGCATTTACGGCAACCCATACGCCCTGTGCAGCGGCACCCCGCAAACTTATTCTGTAACGCCCATCAGCGGTGCCACCAAATATGAATGGACACTGCCCAATGGCTGGAGCGGCAGCAGCGACAGCGCCAGCATCACCGCCACCGGCACGGGCAGCGGAGGAAGCATTTCGGTAAAAGCCTTTACCGATAGCTGCGGCTGGAGCTACACCACCACCCGCACTATTGCCACCATTCAGCCCCCCAGTGTGCCCATCTGCTTAGTGACCGTAGACGAGCAAAGCACCCACAACATCATTTTGTGGGAAAAACCCCTCACCACCACCATCGACAGTTTCTTTATCTACCGCGAAACCAGCAACAACGTATACACCAAAGTGGGTGCCGTGGGCTACAGCGATCTCAGCGAGTATCATGACGATACCACCGCCAACCCCAACACTACCAGCTACCGCTACAAACTCAGCGTGCTGGACACCTGCGGTGCCGAAAGTGAGCTGAGCCCTTTTCACCGCACCATCCACCTCCAAAACCTCGGCAACGGCAATTTTCAGTGGACGTTTTATCAGATACAGGGGCAAAGCAATCCGGTGATTTCGTTCAATATCAACCGCGATAATCTGGGCAATGGCAACTACTTCCCTGTTGGTAATGTGCCCGGCACCAATGCCACCTTCACCGACATTACGTTTAACGCCTTCACCAACTCGCAATATGTGGTGGATGTAAACTGGAGCATTAGCTGCGACCCCACCCGCCAGGTAAACACCACCCGCAGCAACATCCGCAAAAAAACAATGATTGATTTTCCGCTGGGCTTGTCGGCTATGGAGGCAACACAGGGCTCGCTGCTGGTATATCCCAACCCCGCCCGCGAAACCATACGTCTGCAATTCAGCGATGGCAGCAGGCCCACCGTTGCTTATCTGGTGAATGCCCTGGGCGAGCAGGTAGCCACAATACAAGCTGCGAACTACACGCTGGATGTGTCATCCTTGCCCAAAGGCCTCTATCTTGTGTATGCCGCATCGGCTGCGGGTGTTTACAAGGCACGGGTGTGTGTGCATTAATGCGGTGACCTAAAGGCCACCACAAAAACCAGATAAGCGGAATGTTTCTTTTATAG